>JADZET010000313.1 GCA_020850375.1 Phycisphaeraceae bacterium
CCGTCCCGGCGTACCCTGGTGCAATCATGCCCCGCATCACCCTGGAGATCTCCGAGAATCTCAAGCGGCAGCTGGTGGCCCTTGGCGGCATGCAGCAGCGGTCCATCGAGGACGTTGCACGCAACCTGATCGAGCGCAGCCTGACTGTGAAGCGCTTCCACGACCTTCGCCGTCGCACGCTTGATGCCCTGGGGCCCGACGCCCCCAAGACCGACGAGCAGCTGTTCGACGAGATCTCTTGAAGATTGCCTATGACGCCGTTGCCCATGGGGGGTTGGCCCTTGCGTTTACTAGTAAAGTTTGCTTTACTAGTGTCCGACGTTAGTAAAGCCTGCCTGCCCCGTGGTTGGCTGGGGGCACGGGAGCTCAGACCGCGATGAAACGATCCACCGGCACATACCGGGTCACCCGATGGGACGGCGAGGAGGTCCGGGCGTTCGTGCCGACCCCGCTGCCGCCGGCTGACCCGCCCCTGCGCCTCAACGATCAGGCCAGGCAGGCCCTGGCCGATGCCACGGCCGCGCTGGGCAGGCTGGCTGTCGCGGCTGAGGTGGTGCCCAACGCTGACTGGTTCCTCTACGGCTTCGTGCGGAAGGAGGCGCTGATCACCTCCCAGATCGAGGGCACGCAGGCGACGCTTCAGGACGTGATGACCTTCGAGGCGGGCGAGCAGGCCCAACGTCCCGAGGACGTGCGCGAGGTCTGCAACTACGTCGACGCCCTGACCTACGCCCGCAAGGAGCTTGGCCGGCCCAAGGGTCTGGCCCTGTCCATGCGCCTGCTCTGCGAGGCGCACAAGCGTCTGATGAAGGGGGCTAGGGGCAGCGGCAAGCAGCCCGGCCAGGTCCGCCGCAGTCAGAACTGGATCGGCGGGAGCCGGCCCGGCAATGCCCGCTTTGTGCCGCCACCACCGGACGCTCTTGCCGACGCCCTGTCGGCCCTGGAGAAATGGATCCATGCCCAGGACCCGCTGCCGCCCCTGGTGCGCGTCGGCCTGGCCCACGTGCAGTTCGAGACCATCCACCCGTTCCTCGACGGCAACGGGCGAATCGGACGATTGCTGATCGCCCTGCTTGTCGAGCACTGGGGTTTGCTCAAGGCCCCCCTGCTCTACCTGAGCGTGGCGCTCAAGCGTCACCAGAGAGACTACTACGACCGCCTCAACGGCGTCCGCCTCGAGGGCGACTGGGAGGGATGGACGCGATTCTTCCTGGGGTGCGTAGCCGAGGCGGCCGACGACGCTGTCGCCAGCGCCCAAAGGCTGTCCGCGCTGACCAGCGCCGACAAAGCGAAGTTCGCCGTACACCCCAAGGCCACGGTGCCGGCGATTCGCCTGGTGGAGCTCCTGCCTGCCCATCCGATCATTACCCTCCCACGGGCCATCAAGTTGCTCCGCGTCACCAAGCCGACCGCCGCCAAGGCCATCGGGCTCCTCCAGGACATGGACATCCTGCGTGAGACGACGGGCAAACGCCGGGATCGTGTTTATGCGTACCACCGTTACCTCCAGGTGCTGACGCCGGACACCGAGTAATCAAACCGAGGCGGGGGATGAAACAGCACCCGCGGCCATCCGCTGGGCCTTCTTGCCCGTGAACTGCTCCCAGCGCTGGACGATCACGTCGCAGTAGAGCGCGTCGAGCTCCATGAGATAGGCCCGCCGGCCCATCTGCTCCGCGGCGATGAGCGTGGAACCGCTGCCGCCAAAGAGGTCCAGCACGTTCTCCCCCGCCACGGACGAGTATTCCATGGCCCGTTTGGCCAGCTCGACAGGCTTTTCTGTGAGGTGGATCATGCTCTGGGGGTTGACCTTCTTGACGCTCCAGACGTCCGTGGCGTTGTTGGGCCCGTGGAACTGGTGGGCCGCGCCCTCGCGCCAGCCGTAGAAGCACCACTCGTGGTTGCCCATGAAGTCCTTGCGGGTCAGGACGGGATGCTCCTTCACCCAGATCACCGCTTGGCTGAAGTAGAGCTCATGCTTCTTGAGCACGGGTGGGTAGTTGGCGCAGTTGGCATACCCACCCCAGATGTAGAAGCCCCGGCCTGGCAGCAGCACGCGGGCGAGGTTGCCGAACCAGGCGTCCAGGAGCTGGTCGAACTGCTCGTCGGTGACGAAGTCGTTGGCCAGGGGGCGGTCCTTGGGCCGCAGCTGGCGGTGCGTGGCCTTGGCCTTGCCCGGGTGGCGTTCGACGTCGAGCTTCTGGTGATGGGTGGACTCGAAGGACGACAGGCCGGCCGCGATGGCGTTGTTCGAGCGGGGCTCGACCTTGACGTTGTAGGGCGGATCGGTGTTCACCAGGTGAACCGGCTGGCCATCCAGCAGCCGATCCACGTCCCCCGGCAGGCTGCTGTCCCCGCAGAGCAGGCGGTGATTCCCCAGCACCCACAAGTCGCCCGGCTGCGTCGTGGCCTCGTCGGGAGGGGCCGGCACGTCGTCCGGGTCGGTCAGGCCCTGCTCCAGGGCGTCGGCGGTGCAGAGCAGGCGATTCAGCTCGTCCACCGGGAAGCCCAGCAGGTTCAGGTCAATGCCCAGTTCACGCAGCCCCGTCAGCTCCAGCGGCAGCAGCGCCGCATCCCAGGTGGCAAGGTTGGCCGTCTGATTGTCGGCGATGCGATACGCCCGGGCCTTCTCGGGCGACAGGTCCGCAGCCACGTGGACGGGCACCTGGGCCATGCCCAGCTTCCGGGCGGCCTTCCAGCGGGTGTGCCCGACGATGATGACGCCCTGGTCGTCCACGACGATCGGCTGGCGGAAGCCGAACTCCCGCAGGGACGCCGCCACGGCGTCGACGGCTGAGTCGTTCACGCGCGGGTTCTGCTCGTAGGGGCGGATCCGGTCAATGGGGCGAAGCTCGATCAGCATGGCAATGACTCCAATTAGAGGTTGTGTGGTTGAGGTGGGCGTGTTCGGTGCGAGATGGACAGGCAGCGGCCAAGGTCTGGGTTTTCGAGGCCACGAGGGGCCAAGGGATGCCATTGACCTGGAGGGTGGGCCACTTGGGGGAGGAGTGAGGCTGCGACTCTGCGATTCTGCGAGTCAGTTTTCAGCCCCTTACACGTGCGCACACGCGTGCGCTTACGTGCACGCACACGCGACATGTGTTCTTTTCCTCTACGTATAGAGTTGGGAATGTGAGTCGCAGACTCGCAGACGATGTCTAAACGCCTTCTGCCCCGCTGCTTGGCTCTGCGAGTCAGCCCGCGAGTCAGTGCGGAACTGCGAGTCACGCGGATGCGGTCACACCACATCGTGCAGCCTCCAGACCGCGCCTTGGCGGCTGTACTCATCAGGATTGGTGTCGATGTACCGGCCGTCGACAACACGCCGCCGGAATGTCTTGAGCTTCGCGCCGACCTGCCGTGGCGTGGGCGTCTTGCCCGGCGGGCAGCCGACGAGGTTCTCCAAAGCCCCGCGCATGGCGCAGCTGGCGTCGTCACGCGGGGCGGAATCTCGCACGTACAGCCGGCCAACCAGCTCCGAGACGACCACGCCGGTGTTGTTCGGATCGATCAGCACCCACGCGGCGATCAACTGCGCGAGCGTCTCGGTGATTGTGTCCGAATACTCGGCCAGCCTGGCGCGGGTCGCGCACGGGTCCGGCAGGCCGACCCACACCACCGCCTCACGGACCAGTCTGGACCAGCCCTCAAACCCCCCGAATGGCGGGAGGTTCTGGCGCGGCATGCCCGCGTTGCAGTACGCCCGCAGGATCGTCAGGGCACACGTGAGCAGGCAGGGCCGGTTCTGCCTGATCCAGGCGATCAACTCCGGGTGCTTAAAGCCGCTGCGCTCCTCGGGTTTCTCTTCGAGCACGTCGAGCCGGACGTGGATGATCCGACGTGTCGTGTCCGCCGCCACGGAG
>JADZET010000314.1 GCA_020850375.1 Phycisphaeraceae bacterium
GACTGGGCGCTGACGTTCCTGGCCGGGTCGAGCCTCAACGACTTCCTGGCCCAGCCGAACCTGCTGCAGACGCCGGGGTATGACGTGGAGCGGATGCCGGAGCTGGGGTGGTGGCAGGTGGGCCGGAGCCTGCTGGACGATCGGCTGACGTACTACGGGCAGACGCAGGCATCGCGGCTGCGGGTGCTGACGGACGAGACGACGCCGGGGCAGCGCGGGTTCACGGCGGCGCAGAGCATGGACCTGTTCGGGATCGGGCAGGACACGCGGTTCGAGGACGCGGTGCTGGGGATGGGCGTGCCGGACGACTCGGTGCTGCGGCTGGACTCGCGGCACGAGGTTCAGGCGCCGGTGCGGCTGCTGATCTTCGACGTGGTGCCCTACGCGGCCGGTCGGGTGACGGCGTATGACACGGACTTCAGCGGGTTCTCGTCGGGCGCGGACTACGTGCGGTTGTGGGGGACGGCGGGCGTGCGGGTGGGGACGGAGTTCTCGCGGGGGTACGAGTCGGTGAATCTGCCGCTGCTGGACGTGCACGGGATCCGGCACATTTTTGAGCCGACGACGGAGCTGTTCATGACCGGCTCGACGGTCAGCCCCGGGGCGTACCCGGTGTACGACCCGGACGTCGAGGGGATCAGCGACGCGTGGGGCGTGCGGATCGGCGGGCGGAACACCTTGCAGACGCGACGCGGCGGGCCGGGGCGGTGGCGGACGGTCGACTGGATCACGTTCGACAACACGCTTTCGGTCTACGGCAACGAGCCGAACCCGGGCGGGGAGGTGCCGGTGTCGCTGGGGTACCGGCCCGAGTACGGGATGGGCGGGGACAACCTGAGCAGCCGGCTGATGTGGATGGTCAGTGACACGTTCGCGCTGTCGGGCGAGCAGACGTACGGTCTTTACGACCAGGAGGTCGAGCGTTGGCGCGTGGGGATGCAGATCGACCACTCACCGGAGGTCTCGACGCACGTGGACTACGTGCACATCCCGGACCTGGACCAGTCGCTGCTGGTCTACGGGCTGCGTTACCGGATGAGCGCCAAGTACCGGATGCTGATCGAGCACACGCTGGACCTCGACGGGCCGGACATCTCGCGTCAGATCGACGTGGGCGTCGAGCGGCTCTTGGCGCGATCTCGGGTGCGGGTGCAGGCGAGCTTCAACCAGGTCGACAACGAGCAGAGCGTGGTGATCCTGCTGATCCCCGAGGGGATCAGCGCCCGCGGTGACCGGCAGTGGGACACGCCCGCGGGCGGGCCGTGATCCGGGCCCGCGCCCCCGCCGCCGTGTTACCTGCTCGCCCGGTCTTGTTTGGTATACTGCCCGGTTCGCTCCGCCGCCGTCGCTGCTCGGCGAGGCGGGCGGGGCGGCGATCGGTCAAATGTCTGACCTCTGGAGCGCAACATGCTCAAGTTCTTCCGCAAGTATCTGCTGAACAAGTGGGTCCTGGCCCTGGGCACCTGCATCCTGATGGTGATCTTTCTGCTGCCGTCGGGCTACGGCGGCGGTCGCGGCGGGAGCGACGTGGTGATCGGCTACGCCGACGGCGAGAAGGTCCGACAGTCGGAGCTGCAGGACGCCGAGGGGCAGCTGCACATCCTCGGGCAGATCTCGCCGCTGCTGGCGTTGCGGTCGGCGGACAGCTCGATGCAGTGGGTGCTGATGAAGCTCGAGGCGAGGAAGATGGGGCTGTCGGCCAGCAGCACCGAGGCGCAGCAGTTGATCTCACCGGAGGACCTGAAGAAGGTGTCGCGTCAGTTGGGCGTGCACGAGTCGGTGGTGATCCGGGCGCTGCGGGACCTGGTGATGGTTCATCGGTACAAGCAGCTGATCCTGGGGCGGTCTTACGCGCCGCTGAGCGACGCGCTGCGGGTGGACATGGAGATCGCCCAGCGTTACGGGATCAACACGCTGGCGGCGGCGGGCGAGTTGCTGCCGTGGACGCGGGGGGAGACGCGGGTGTCGACGCCGTTGATCGAACGTTTTCTCTATGACCAGTCGGCGCGGGGGAGGCTGACGGTGGTCAAGGTCGACGCCCGGCGGGAGATGGGCCAGGCGCCCGAGCCGTCGCCGGAGCAACTGACGGCGCTGTTCGAGCAGCACAAGAACGACCTGCCGGGTCAGAGCCAGCCGTACGGGATCGGGTTCATGTTCCCGCGGCGTGTGAAGATCGAGTACCTGGCGTTGCCGTCCGAGCGGCTGCGTGCGGCGGTGGAGGTCAACGAGGCCGAATCGCTGGCGTATTACCAGAAGAACAAGCAGAAATTCCAGCCCGCCACGCCGGCGGCGACGCAGGAGTCCGCGGCGGGCGGGGTGGACCCGCAGTACCGCCAGGTCCGGACCCAGGTGATTTCGGAGCTGACGGATCAGAAGGCGCAGGAGCTGGCGGACCGGATCCTGCGACGGGCGCGGGGCATCCTGCTCAGCGAGGACGCGCGGAACCTGACGCAGGAGGGCGGCTACTACGTGCTTCCCGAGGGCTGGCAGCCGATGGGTCTGCGGGCGTTGGCGCAGCGGCTCGAGACGGAGTTCTCGGTGCAGCCGGACGTGGTCATCCGGGACCAGGGGCTGATGACGCTCGAGGAGATCGGGCAGGTGCCGGGCATCGGGGAGGCGGCGGTGGTCAGCGGGGACCAGGTGGCGGGGCTGGCGGACTATGTGGCCAGCGCCAAGGAGCTCGAGCCGGAGGCGGGCAACCCGCTGGTGATCGAGCGTCTGCAGGTGAACATGCCGAGCAAGCCGCTGGCGGACCGGGGGGGGTCGCGTTACCTGTTCCGGTTGATCGAGGCCCGGCCGCAGCGCGTGCCGGCGTCGATCGACGAGGTGATGGACGAGGTCAGGACGGCCGCGCGGCGGCTCGAGGCCTACCGCCGGCTCGAGGGCGCGGAACGCCAGGCCTGGCTCGATCGCGCCCGGGCGACGACGCTCGAGAAGCTGGCCGAGGACATCGGGGCCCGGCTGGTGCAGACGCCGCTGTTGACGCGGTCGGAGCCGACGCCGTTCGCGGGCATGCAGCCGCCGGCGGTCGAGGAGGTTGGTCGGAGCCAGCCGTTCATCGACGCGGTGTTCAACTTCGCGCAGGAGCTGACTCCCGAGGGCGACCTGGCGTCCATGCCGGCCGAGGAGCGCCTCACGGCCGTGCCGGTCGACGCGCAGATGAGTCTCTACCTGGTCCGGATCGACGAGTTCTCGCCGCCGGCCCAGTCGACGCTTCGCCAGCAGATGAGCATGCCGCGCGTGGCAAGCCTGGTGGGCAATCTGATCGAGACGCCCCGGCATGACGATCCGCTGTCTGTCGAGGCCATCGGCAGACGGATCAACTTCCTGCGGCCGGGCCAGGAGAGGCAGGAGGAGCCGCGGACACAGCCGCAGACGACGTCCACGTCGGGCTGAGATCGGCTGGACAGGTTGATGTGAGCAGAATCAAAAAACCCACGTCCGCGGGGACGTGGGTTTTGTTATTGGGTGTGGGGGCAGTCAACGACGGCGGATCAGTGCCAGGGCGCCGAGGGCCAGGAGCGAGAAGGTGGCGGGCTCGGGGATGGCGGCGAGCTCGGCGGCGTCAACGCCGGCGCCGGTCAGGGCGGCGACGAAGGGGTTGATGTCCTGGACGTTGATGGGCCAGGGGCTGACCGAGCCGTCCTGCGTCGGGTCGATGGCCATCAGGACCAAGTCGAAGTCGCCGGCGGGGATGGAGTTGGCGGCCATGTAGCCCAGGAGGTCGGTGGTGTAGCCGGCGGAGTTGGTCAGGGCCTTGACGAAGGGGTTGATGTCCTGGACGTTGACCAGTCCGTCGAGGTTGAAGTCGCAGAGGTACTGCGAGTAGTCGGGGGCACCGGCGAGGGTGACGCGGAAGTCGACGTTGTCGATGGCCACGGCCATCTGGTCCGTCGGCTTGCCGCCGTAGAGCCAGAAGTAGGCGTGCGGCTCGGAGTAGGTCGTCAGCCAGGTGGAGATGTAGTAGTAGTCGTAGGTGGTGTCGATGTTGAAGCTGCCGACGCCGGCGTTGTCGACCGAGAGGTTGTGCCACTGCAGGCCCTGCGAGCCGATGTCTTCCTTGTCCGAGCCGATGCCGGTCCAGCCCCAGGTGTTCCAGTCGGGGCTGTCCCAGATGGCGTTGAGGTTCGACCAGTCGGCGTCGGCGACGGGGTTGCCGCCCCAGAGAGGCGAGGCGCGGTCCTGCCACTCGGGCAGGTCGGCCGCGTTGAGGCCGCCGATCCAGACGTGGAAGATGCTGTCGGCGTCGGCGACCTCCACCTCCCACTGGTTGAACCAGTAGTCGAAGTCGATCGTGGCGGGCCCGGCGACGTGCCCGGCCGGGGCCTGCATGATCTGGGTGGC
>JADZET010000315.1 GCA_020850375.1 Phycisphaeraceae bacterium
CCACGGCCCTGCGGCGGCGGGCCTCGAGTTGGGAAGCGGTGCCGATGGGTCTCATGCCCGAGAGTATGCAACAAACCACGGCAGGGCGCAAATGGTGGATAAGTTCAGGATGCAGGAGTCAGTAGTTACTTATTCTTTTATTGTTCTCCTAGATGTTTATCTAAGGGATAAGTAATAAGAAGTAATCTAGATGTCACCTAGATACCTCTATGTCACCTTGTCTTAGTCTTACTTCCCAACATCCCATACCCTTGTTCATCCCCTCCTAGGGGGTATCTGCCGGTAGACCTGACTGGTCCCTGTGATGGTACATCTTCTTATCCCCTCCCAAGAAGATCATGAATAAGCATCATCCCAAGCCGTCATCCTTCGACATCGCTTCCGGTAGCCCATCGCCCATTAACCGACCGCTTATTGTCCCCTAGGACGCCCCCGGCTTCCTCACGGCCTCCGGCCGCTCGTTGCCGGGCTTAGCATCGCAAATTTTGCACAAAAATCCGCGAGCCCTATACCCCCATGACAAGCGCCGCAGGTTCCCCCCCCGTACCCGTCTACCGCGCCCGCGCACGCGAATATCACGCGCACGTTTTAGCACACGGTAGACTACATCGGCGACCAAGCGGCCCTCGCTGGGCTGCGCGACTTACCGCCGGAGCGGACGCCGAGCCCATCCCAAGGCCGTCTGCATGGCGTCTGCTGCTGATGTCCTGATGCGATGATGGTTCCGCGTCCTGGCTGGCGTCGTCGCCCTCCTGGCTGTCCGCCCTAGCGCGACTTCCAGCGGGCTTACCCTGCCCACCGCCGCGATGCTGCCCTACGGCTGGCGTCGTCGGTCTGGTCATGCCCATCGTGGCCCGGCCCTACCTTGTGCGGTCCCCTAGGGCCGCTCCAAGGGAACACCTGGCCGCCTGCCTGGCTCCGCTCTTTGCTTCCCCTGCCTGCCCCATTCACAACTGGCGGTCGATATCCCGCTGCCCCGCCCCGATCCCCGCCGCTCCTGATGGCTGATCGTCGGCCCCTGTGGGCGCGATACCGCCGCCTTTTCCACCGCTTCCCGGACGGCCCAAACCGGCCGCCGCTGTGAATACCTTGTGAAGCCCGGACCATGCCCTCCATTAGTCCGCGCTCTCACTGCCCTTACGACAACGGTACTCCTGATTACCTATCAGGAGCCCCACACTGACCGCCCCTCAAACCTGCATCGTTGGGGTCTGTCGTCCGGCTCGCATTGACCACGCCGGACCTGTACGCCTACTTGGCCGCTCACTTGGCTGAGTAATCACGCTGTCTGTCTGTCCCCTGGCCAGTCAGCCCGAGCCCGCGCCATCACGCTGACCGCCGTTGACGATGCTGGTCTTTCAGCATCACCCTTCATCGTGGCTTCCCATTTGACTGGCTGTAGGCCGCTCATTCCTACAGCCGGTTTGCTGCATCTTCCTGATACCTCAGGTTCGCCCTGCCCGGCCCCTTGGATGTCACCTAAGGGGGCAGTACTCGCTGCCCCTCAAGGCCGTCTAGCGGGCCGGGCCGGGCTCCTGGGGCTCCGCGCCTGTCGCCGCCGTGGTTGCCGACATCATCGGTCCACCGGCCGCCCTCGCATCGCGCCCGGCACCCGCAACGATCGCTACCATCGGCCACCATCACGGCCGGTCAACGCCCGCCCAGGGGGACGACGACAGCGCCACCCGACCACGACCCCGACGCCACCGGCCGCCGCCCTTGGCGGTCAACCTGTGGTCATCCTTCGCAATGACAATCTGTGGGTTCTTTTTGGGCTTGTGTACTCCTAAGTGATCCTGTGTTCTATTCTCTTTTTCCACGAAAGGCCCCTCGCATCATGCCCCCCGTCGATCTAACCATCGCCTGGCCCCATCACCGCCCCCGCCAACGCTTCCGCCGCAAGGTGAAGCCCCGCGTCGCCCCTGGGCCGTCCATTGGAACCCTCTTCATCCACTTCGGCGACCACCGGGCCGTCATCGATGAAAAAGAGTTCCGCCTACTCGAAGCAAGTAACCTTGCGAATTGGCATGTATCGCGGGGTGGAAGCGGCCAGCTTTACGTTCGCGCTGCTGACATTGGCTTCCGAACAGGCAAGGCGTCTGTCGCTGGCTTGATCCTTGACGCCATCCTGCCGGGCGATCGGATCGGCTACCGCGACGGCGACCACTTCAACCTTCGGCGGTCCAACCTGTTCTTCAAAAGCCGATCCCGTCTTCGTAAAGACCGGCCCGAGCCCTGACCGTCACCGTCGCCACGTTTGTCCTGCTACACCTCCATTCCCGCTTGATGAAAGAAAAGGCCCATTAAATGACCGATCACGTCACGATTGACCACCACGGTAACGCCAGCTTTTCCAGCATGGACGTAGAGACAGCCGACTTCAATTCCGCCTTCGACGGAACCTCCACCATCCTGGGCTCCGCCCGCCAACGCGAAAACGGAAGCGTTGTCGTCGGCCGGTCGGTCGGCCCCGATGATATTGTGCGTCTGCCCGGCGGTATGGCCGTCGAAGCCAGCTTCGCCGCCGATCACGGCTTCCTTGTGCGCAACCCTGACGGCAGCTTTTCCGACGTTCCCGGCACCGCGCACAGTCACGCCCCCACGTCCGCCGCTGGTCGATCCGATACCGCGTCCCCTCAGGACGCCCCCGAAAGTGACATCGAAGTCGCCCCGTCGCCCGACCTGGACGCCGATCACGTCGCCGAAGGTGCTGATATGCCCGCCGAACCGCTCGCCCCCGAGCTTGAGCAAGTCATCGCCGACGCCGACGCGGTTGCCCGGCCTGCCGCTCAGGCCATTATGGAGCAAGCCATCGACCAGTCAGGGAACGTCCCCGATGGCTCGTTTGAGCTTCTGGCCCGCGCCCAGGGCGTCCCTGTGGATACTGTCCGACAGAATTATGAATCCATCCGGGCTGGCTTTGAAGCACAGGCCGCCGACCTTGTGGCCGCCGAGGGCTTCGACCCGGCCGAGTTTTGGGCATGGGCAAACGAGCCCGACAGCCCCCAGCTTGGCCAACTCAAGGAAGCCGTCCGGCAGCATGTCGCCTATGGCCACCTGCGCGGCTATCGTGCGCTGATCCGCTCCGCCCAGGCTGAGATTGCCGAGAGCAACCCCCAGGCATTACAGAATGCCAAGGTGCTGGATGGTCTGAACGTCTATCAAGACGGCAGCATATTCAAGGTCAAACTCAAGACTGGTCACGTGGTTCCCCTCGCCGAAGCCATCCGCGCCGGAGCCGTCGTGATCCGTCACACTGGCAAAGGTTCGGCCCGCTCCGGCCGCAGGGCGTAACACTGCCCCGCCACGTCGGCCCATCCATCCGTCTTGTTGATCGTCGTCGTCTTTCCTTCCCGTTTGAACTTCTTACCCGAGAAACACTGCATCATGATCGAACCTGTCGCCCATACCCTCGCCGAAGTTGTCAACGTCGTGAACCCTCAGGCCGAAGGTGAATCCGCCGACGCCTGGGGTAAAAATAGCTGGGATCACTTCGACATCACGCCCGGCCTGCGCATGTATCAAAGCAACACGGGCGTATGGAACTTCTTTGATGAAGCTGGTTATCCCATCGTTGAGCTTGAGCCCGACGTTCTGAAACGGCTGGTCAAGGCCCTCCGCGCCGGTGGCTCCGGCATCCCCCAGCACGTCCGCGACCAGCGGCATCGTGAAGCCGAAGTCCGCCAACGTGAGGCGGATCGCAAGGCCGCCGAAGCCCTGGCCAACACGCCCGAGATGCGCGCTCAACGCGAATTTGACGCGAAGATTGCCGCTTCACTGGAGCGACTCAAGGCCCCCGGCAACGGCGGCATTAGCCGCGACCTCTAACCTTCCTCAACACCCGTCCACCATTCCCGAGCGGTCCTGGCCCAACGGCCTGGGCCGCTTTTTTTTTCGCTTTCGCATCATGCCCGCCTGAGTTATCCACCGCCCCGGCCGTGAATCACTGGCAGGTTTGAGAGAATTCAAGCCCGCTGTGCGCTGTCACTGTGCAGACAGTCTCATAGGTCGGTCTGTCTAACGCGCGCTGATGCGGGCGGTTACGTAATCTCATGTGCGTCTGTAATGCAGACATAGACCTAGATAGTGTTGCCAGTTGTCGATATTATTTATTGTGTTCTTGCCACGCTTGATTTACAATACCCGCGTCGTCAGGAAATCTCAGAGATTTTTTTTTGGCGGCGGATCACAAAACGGTTGTCCGTTCGATGAGAACTCAGATATTACTTAAGGGATAGACAATCGTGGTGGCAGAGTACACAAGCGGCAAGAGGGTATTGACATGCACCGGCGGTTGTGGTATAATTCCGCCCCAAGTCGAACTCGTCCGACTATAAACACGACGGGATTGTGTGCATCGGACTAGCTTAGCCACGCAGGATAGCCGCCTGGTGAACCCCTTTTACCCCCGCAAAAGCGGGAAAGGATGTAGCTATGTCAAGGAAAATGCGCACAGCCCCCGTCCCTACACAGACTGCCCCCAAGCCCGCACCTCGGCCGTCGCCGATCCCGTCGGCGCAGGAGATTGCCCGCCGGGCATTCGACCTACAAACCGTCCTAGCTCGGGCTTCCATGAACATCCGAGCGTTTAACGATGCCCTCGCTGATGCTGCCGGTCCTGTCTGTAATTCAAGTAACCATGCCGAAGACGCGATCGCTGAACTGTCCACCGAATTGTACAACCTCATCGAAGATATCCGCTGGAAAGAACTAGCCGCCGGTCGCCCCGGCCCCGTGCTGACCTTCTCTGACCCCGCCCCATCCGCCACGTCGTCTGCGGGCCGCAAGCTGGAGCTTGTCGCCTGATCGTGCGGCTGGGCGGGCTGTGTACATTACCTGCCTCTTTGACCAAGCATCAAACGCCCTGGTGGTCCTGGCTCAACGGCCGGGATCGCCTTTAGTGTTCTACACCACTTTTTCAGGAGCATCAAAGAATGTCATCAACCGCCCCGCTCACCGCCCCCGGCCGCGCCCCGTTTGCCGAGAATGCCACCGCCGCCGCCAAGGCCGCAGACATACTCAGCCGGATATGGACGCTGACCCACGACATCCGGCAGTTCTATATCGACCTTCCCCCGATCCCGCGCCTGCCCGACGGTACGCGACCTGTCGAAGATGAAGTCACGTTTGACCTGTTTGAAGACTTCCTTGACGTCACCGACGAATCGAGAAGGTCGGCCTTTGCCCAAGGTCTACCCGATCCGCTGGGCGTCATGAAGCGCGACCCCGCCGCCACGTAACCGAACCCTCCACCCCTCACCGCCACCTCCACCACGGAGCGCCGACGACATGCCCACGAAAAAGCCCGCTACGAACGCCACTACCGAACAGCCGTCCCCGCCTTGGGCCGATCCGAGCTTTCGATCGGCGGCTAAGGCCGCAAACTTGCTGGGCCGTTGACTAACCGCCTCATCCACCGCCCATGCCTCACCTCCTGCATGGCGTTAGCCCAGGCGTCCTAGGTCTACCGGCCTAGGTCGCCTTTCACGGGCGATCGCTGCGGCCCTCCAACGGCAGCACAGCAACGGTTCACCACGACGGAGAAGCGCGTATCACCAATGAGCTTGACGCCCAGGCCCCATCGCCTGCCGCGTCCATTGACCTGGACCTGATGGAACGTCACGCCACGAAACATCAGGTCGCCCAAGCGCTCGGTTTGTCTACCTGTGCAATCGACAGTCTGCGGAGCGGATGCGGGTTCCCCGGCCCTCACCGGATGCCAGACGGCTCCCGGCGGTTCGCCACGGCAGAAGTTCAACGCTGGTTCAATGAGCAAGCCCGCCACTTCCCGGCCCTTACAGACCTAGCCGAAGTCGGCGGCGGATCAAAAGACAAAATAGATGTTGCGCCCGGTAGTCAGGGGCGCTAAATTCAATGGCGCGAACAGCGCTCCGACGACCCGCGAACCATGCGAACGAAGGGAAGCATTCACCATGAACACCACCGCCACCATCGCCGACGCCGACCACCAGACCGCCGCCACCGTAGCCGCTCCGGCGGTCAATACGGCCCGCAAGCCGTCGGCCAAGACTGCTAAGACATCCACCGCATACCGACCGACCGGCTACAAGGGCGTCCGGCAGCGGGGCCTTGTGCATTATTTTGTAGTCAAGACGGCTGACGGAAAATGGAAGGAAGAGAAATACGGCGAAGGGACCGCCAAGGATGCATACAAGGCCCGCATCACCCGGCAGGAACAGGAAGACCGCAAGCGCAACGGCATCAGTGACCCGGCCGAGGAAGCCATAGCCAAACAGGTTGTACGCCCCATCGCCGAGATTGTGGACGAATTCAAGGCCCATCTTCAAGGCAAGAACGACAGCCGCTTTCACGTCGCCGATACGATCCGCTGCATCGAGCGGATCATCCGGGAATGCTCATTCAACCGCGTCATCGACATTGACCCCCACCGCGTCAACCGATGGATTGCGGAGCTTGACCTATCGGCCCGGAGTAAGAATGCCTACCGCGCCGCCGTCCTGTCGTTCACCCGCTGGGCATTCGACTATGGACGGGCTCCAAGGAATCCGCTGTCTTCCCGGCTCGTTCACCGCTACAACGAAAAGACCGACCCCCGCCGCCCGTCCCGAGCGTTGACCCAGGAGGAAAGCCAAAAACTGTTTGCGGCCCTCATCAACAAAGACCGGATGCTCGGGGAACGTGAGAAGGGCGACCGGCTACTCGCCCAGGCCCGCGAGCGCCGAGCGTTCTACCTGCTGGCCGCGAACACCGGCCTACGCTGGCGTGAAGTCGCCCGGCTCACCTGGGCCGACGTTCGACTCGACAGGGCGGAAGTTGTCATCCCGGACCAGAAGACGAAGACAAAGAAGGGCGCGACCCTCCCGCTGATCCCGGAAGTTGTGGACGCCCTGGCCGAGCTTCGCCCGTCCCTGATGATGCACGGGGCCGTTCAAACCGCCCAGCAAAAAATTTTTAGCAACGTCCCGACCCATGCAACTTGGAAGCATGACCTAATCCGGGCGGGAATCGTCAAGGCCGCTGGCAAGCTAACCGGCGTACCCCAAAACAAAGACCTGATCGGCTTCATCGACGACCGAGGCCGCCGCCTTGACCGGAAGTGTTTGCGGATGAGCTTCTGCACTTGGCTACATCAGAAGGGCGTTGACGTTCGGACGGCCCAGGCCCTCATGCGGCATTCGGACATCAACCTGACCACCCGCATCTATACCGACCTGGGGCAGTCAGACCTGCGAACGGCCGTCGGGAAATTGTCCCCAAGCGCCCCCGCTGCCCTGACCGCCACCCCCACCACGGCCGCCAAGGATGAACCGGCCCCCGCCGTAGCGGGCTGACCGGCCGGAGCCCTTTCACAAAATCTTCACAAAAGAGGTTGTCTTGAAGCGTCTTTTCCTGTCTCACCCTGTCTCATCAACGAAAAGCCCCGGGGTCATCCAAACCCCGGGCTTTCAAGCGTTAATGGCGTTTTCTGGCAATGCACCGGGAGAGACTCGAACTCCCAACCGCCTGATCCGTAGTCAGGTGCTCTATCCAATTGAGCTACCGGTGCGAACGGCCCACAATTCTAACCGTGGGCCGGGGTGATGCAAACATGTCGCGGGCAAGGGGAAAGGGCTCCCGAGCGCCTCTCAGGCCGTCACGGCTGTCCGCCCCGCGACGCCCCGCGTCTCAAGCAGGTGGTACACGAACGCGTCGGTGATCGCCTGCCAGGAAGCATCGACGATATTCTCGTTGACGCCCACGGTGCTGAAGTAGCTGGCCACCTCGGGCCCCTTGCCGCCGCCAACCGCCGCGTCGTGCAAACCCACCGCGAACTGCGCGATCACGCGCACCTTCGCCGCTGTCTCGGCACGCGGGTTGACCACGCGGACCTTGTAGTCGCGCAGGTGCACCTCGTCGATCCGCGGGTAGTGCGGCCGCAGGCACTTCCGCAGCGCCCCGTCCAGGGCATTGACCGGGCCGTCGCCCTCAGCCACCTGGTGCTCGACCTGTCCGTTGACGCGCACCTTCACGATCGCCTCGGTCCTGGGCTCGGTCCCGTTCTGGCGAGTGATGACGCAGCGGTAGTGGTCCAGGTGCCAGAAGTCGGGCTTGTCGTTGATCATCTCGTGCAGGATCAGCTCGAAGCTCGCCCCGGCCGCCTCGAACTCATAGCCCTCGTTCTCCAGGTCCTGCACGCGGTCGAGCACCCGCCGCTGAAGCTCCTTGTTGTCGGCGATGTTGAACTTGCGCCCGAGCGTCGCGGCGATGTTGCTCGCCCCGGACAGCTCGCTGACGAGCACCCGCCGCTCGTTGCCCACCGCGCCCGGATCAACGTGCTCGTAGCTGTGGGCCACGCGCTGCACCGCGTGCACATGCATCCCGCCCTTGTGCGCGAACGCCCCGGGCCCGACGAAGGGCTGCCCCGCCACGACACCCATATTGGCCGTCTCGTACACGAACCGGCTGGTCTTGGTCAGCTTGGCCAGCGAGTCGCCCCGCAGGCACTCGAGCCCCATCTTCAGCCGCAGGTTCCCCACCACCGTCGTCAGGTCGACGTTGCCGCAGCGCTCTCCGATCCCGTTGATCGTCCCCTGCACCTGCACCGCCCCGGCCTCGACCGCCGCGAGCGCGTTGGCCACGGCGACGCCGCTGTCGTTGTGCGTGTGGATGCCGAGTTTCACCCCCGCCCCCGGAAGGGCCACCTGGATCTCCCGCACCACCTGACTGACCCACGCCGGCAGCGACCCGCCGTTGGTGTCGCAGAGCACCAGCCGCGTCGCCCCGCCCTCGACGGCCGCACGGAGCGTCGCCAGAGCGTACTCCCGATTCGCCTTCCAGCCGTCGAACAGGTGCTCGGCGTCATAGAAAACCTCCACCCCGCGCGATCGGCAGAAGGCCACCGAGTCGCGGATCATCTCCAGGTTCTCCTCCCGGCTGACGCGCAGGACCTCGTCCACGTGCAGGTCCCACGTCTTGCCGACGATCGTGATCACCGACGCCCCGGACTCGACCAGGGCCTTCATGCCCGGGTCGTCCTGGGCCTTGACGCCCTTGCGGCGGGTCATGCCGAAGGCGCAGACCTTGGCGTGGGCGAGCTGGAGCTTGGCCGCCTCCTGGAAGTAGGCCACGTCCTTGGGGTTGCTCAGCGGATAGCCGCCCTCGATGTAGTCCACGCCCAGCTCGTCGAGGCGCTGGGTGATCTTGATCTTGTCCACCAGGCTGAAGGCCACGCCTAAGCCCTGCGTGCCGTCGCGCAGGGTGGTGTCGTAGATCTCGACGCGTCGGGGGTTCTGAGCCGTTGCCATGGGAGCCTCGAGGGTTGGATGGTGCGATGCACGGGAAGCCAAACAAAAAACCCTGCCGTGCGGCAGGGTTTGGGGCGTCGTGTTGTCTTGCTGAACGACCGCCTGCCCTACCGCCTGGTGGGGATGGTAATGCTAATAATGGCGATGGTGCGGGCGGTGGTCATGGTGTCGATCCCTAAGTACAGCGTTAACTTTAACATTCCTCGCCAAAATGGCAAACCATCTGAAGGATTCGACCACCGGCTGGCGTCCCGACAGGGGCCATCATTATTCCCTATAATCCGACCTGCCCAAGTCTTACGACACCCCTCTCTCGAGACCCCGTCATGAGCGACCCCGGCGACCCACGCGTCCAATACCGGCCCGGCCTGCACGCCTTTGCCATTATCTGCGTGATCGCGACGTTCCTCTTGATCACCCTCGGCGGCTCGGTCACCAGCCACAAGGCCGGCCTGGCCGTGCCCGACTGGCCCACGACGTTCGACCACAACATGTACACCGTCCCGCTGGACAAATGGATCCACAATCCCGGCGCCCGGCTTGAGCACACCCATCGCCTCAAGGGCAGCCTCGTCGGCCTGCTGACGATCGTCCTGACCGTCTGGCTCTGGGTCTCAGAGAAACCACGTCCCCCCTTCCGAGGGCGGGGGTGGCTGCGCTGGATGGGCGTTCTAGCCCTGGTCCTGGTCATCGTCCAGGGCCTGATGGGCGGCTTCCGAGTCACGGAGTTCTTCGCCGGCCGGCCCGTCCTGGCCACCTCGCTGGCGATCATCCACGGCATCGTCGGCCAGGTCTTCCTCTGCCTGCTCGTCCTGATCGCCGCCGCCACGAGCCGGTGGTGGATCGAGCA
>JADZET010000316.1 GCA_020850375.1 Phycisphaeraceae bacterium
CTCGTCGACTTCTGGGCCGAGTGGTGCATGCCCTGCCGCATGCTCGCCCCGACCATCGAGGAGCTTGCCAACGAGTTTAATGGCAAGATCAAGGTCGGCAAGGTCGACACCGACAACAACCGCGACGTCTCGATCAAGTACAACATCAGCGCCATCCCCACCGTCATGGTCTTCCAGGGCGGCCAGGTGGTCCAGAAGTTCGTCGGCGTCTCCCCCAAACAGGAGTTCGCCAACGCCCTGCGCAAGCTGACCGGCCAACCCGCGTAAGTCAGCCCAGCAACCTCAGTTACCTCCCAGGGCTGGGCCACGTCGCCCAGCCCTTTCCATGCCCGGACTAACCTGTTTATTCTTACACCTTCGCCGATGTCCCTCTCCTTCCATCATCACGCGCTGCCCAACGGCCTGACCCTCCTGACCGAGGTCAACCCCGCGGCCAACACCTCCGCCATCGGCTTCTTCGTCCGCACCGGCTCGCGCGACGAACAGGCCCCGCGCATGGGCATCTCGCACTTCCTCGAGCACATGATGTTCAAGGGCACCGCCCGCCGATCCGCCGAGGACGTCAACCGCGAGTTCGACGAGATCGGCGCTAACTACAACGCCTTCACCAGTCAGGAAATGACCGCCTACTACGCCCAGGTCCTCCCCGAGTTCCTCCCCCTCGCCACCGACCTGCTGGCCGACATCCTCCGCCCCGCCCTCCGCCCCGACGACTTCACCATGGAGAAAAACGTCATCCTCGAAGAGATCTCCATGTACCAGGACCGCCCCATCTGGCGCCTCCAGGACACGCTCCTGGAAACTTACTTCCGGGGGCACCCGCTCGGATACCGCGTCCTGGGCACCGCCGAGACCGTGACGAGCCTCGCCGTGGACGAGATGCAGGACTACTTCCAGCGGCGTTACGCGCCGGACAACATCATCGTCGCCGCCGCCGGCCGGATCGACGACGACGCCCTGCTGAGCGAACTGACCGCGCTCACCGCCGCCTGGACGCCCTCCTCGGCCAGGCGTGAACACCCGCCCGTCGCCCCCACCGCACAACGCCAGGTCATGACCGACCCCAAGCTCGCCCGTCACTATCTCGCTGTGATGCTCCCCGGCCCCTGCGCCCAGGACGAGTCCCGCTACGCCGCCAAGGTTCTGGCCGACATCCTCGGCGACGAGGAGGGCTCACGCCTCTACTGGGCCCTGGTCGATCCCGGCTTCGCCGATGAGGCCGACCTCTCCCACTACCCCCAGGACGGCACCGGTTCTTACCTCAGCTTCGCCACCTGCGCCCCCGACCGCGCCGCCCAGGTCGAGCAGATCCTGCTCAAGATCCTCGACCACGCCCCCGATGTCCTCGACGCCCAGGAGATCGACCGGGCCAAGAACAAGATCGCCACCCGCGCCATCCTCGCCGGCGAAACCCCTCTCGGCCGCATGCGTGGCCTCGGCGGCAACTGGCTCTACCTCAATCGCTACCGTCCCCTCGAGGACGAGATCCAGTCGATCATGGACGTCACCCCGCGGGAAGTCCGCGACCTGGCCGCCCAGCTCGCCGCCGCCCCCCGCACCCTCGCCAGCCTAGGCCCCGCCTGATGAGCCAAACAGCCTCCCCCAATCCCGCCTCGCGCCTGATCCTCGGCGGCCACTCCTTCATCGCCGCCCTGGGCAACGACGCCGTCGCCGACTTCGACGCCCAGTGCGCCATCGTCGCCGCCTGCCTCGACCACGGCATCAACACCTTCGACACCACCTACCTCCCCGAACGCATCGCGCTCGGCAACGTGCTCGCCCACCTCGGCCGGCGCCAAGAGGCCCGCATCATCGCCTGGAACTTCTTCGTCCCCTTCACCGCCGACGCACCCAATCAGAACCTCGGCGGTCCATCTGCCTACGAGCCGCACCACCTCCAGCAGATGCTCGACGAGCTCCAGACGGACCACATCGACCACCTGGTCGTCCACGCCGTCGGCGACGCGGCCAAGGACGCCCGCCAACTCGACCTCGCCAAGAGCTGGCAATCCGACGGCCGCGTCGGCGACCTGGGCGCCTGGCACCCCGAGCCCGACTTCTCCCGCCGCCACGCCCCACCGAACCCCAATCCCTTCGCCTTCATGGTCCGCCCCTGCAACGTGAGCACCCCCAACGCCCCCGCCGCCTTCGCCGCCGCCAAGCAGGCCGGCTGGCGCACCTGCGCCTGCTCCCCCTACGTCCGCGGCTGGGAACTGGACAAGCGTCTCGACCACCTCGCCGCCAGCGAACCCAACCTCAGCCACAACGACCTGCGGGCCCAACTGGCCGATCACATGCTCCGGTACTCCCTCTACTTTCCGGGGGTCGACCGCCTGATCGTCGCCATGCGTCGCCCCGAGTGGGTGGCCGTCAACGCCCACAGCGCCGCCGCCGGCCCGCTGACCCCCGAACAGTCCGCCTGGCTCCTCGGCTCCGCCGCTTGACCCCCACCCCCGGATGCAACTCTTCCGACGTCCCGGCCGCGATCACACCGCCCTTGATTGCGAGATGAATCGCCTCGACAATCATCCGCCTGATGCACCCCATCCCCGACATCCTCGACGAGCTTCGCGCCGGCCGCATGATCGTCCTGGTCGACGACGAGGACCGTGAGAACGAGGGCGACCTCGTCCTGCCCGCCGAGTGGGCCACGCCCGCCGCGATCAACTTCATGCTCACCGAGGCCCGCGGCATGCTCTGCGTCGCCCTGGCCCCCGAGCTCTGCGACCGCCTGACGCTCGACCCCCAGTCCCGCCAGAACACCACGCAGCGCGGCACCGCCTACACCGTCA
>JADZET010000317.1 GCA_020850375.1 Phycisphaeraceae bacterium
ACCCCCGGAAGTTTGGCCGTGGCGGGGGTGTTCGATTTCCCCAAGGCCACCGGGGCCAGTACGGCCATCACGGCCGGGGCCAACTGCTACTGGGATGCCGGCAACCAGCGGGCGACGACCACGGCCACGAGCAACAAGCTTATCGGCAAGAGTGTGCGTGCGGCGGCGGACGCTGATGCGACGGTGCGTATCCGCCTGATGCAGTAGCCCCGCCCCCGGAAGGAGCTTCGAGGGTGACCGACCTGCTGGCCCAGGGCGCGGCGTGGCTCGACCAGATGCGATTGGCGCATCTGTCCCAACTCGTGACGTATGAGCGCGGGGCAGACTCGGTCGAGCTGGCTGCCACACTCGGGACCACGAGCTACGAGGTCATGGACGACACGGGGGCGACGATCGTCGCGCGGGCCACGGATTTCATCGTCAGTGCTGGTGATCTGGTGCTGGATGGCGAAGTCACTCAGCCCCACGTGGGCGACAGGATTCGGCTGACGCAGGGCACAGTCGAACGTGTGTTCGAGGTGCTCGACCTGGCCGGAGGTGGCCACTACAGGCCCTGCGACCCGACAGGCCAGATGCTGCGTGTCCACGCCAAGCAGATCGACGAGGTGACGTCTTGAATCGTCCGTGTCCCGAGCACCAATACGAACGGGTCTGCAAGGGTGAGTTCGCGGCCCTGCATGCCAAGCTTGATCGCATGGATGAGGCCATCCGGGGCACGCCCGGTAATGGCAACCCGGGCATCAAGGTGCGCCTCGACCGGCTTGAACAGGCCCAGGCCGTGCGGTCACGCCTGATGTGGATCATCGCCGGCTCCGTGGCGTCGCTCGCCGTGGCGGCGGTGTGGAAGCTCGTTATCGGAGGTTAATCGTGTCCACCATCCTCGACATCGCCGACGCCGTGACGGCGGAACTCAACGCCCCCGCCCCCGGAAGCCCGATTGCCGGCCTCGCCGTCGCCCAGCGGCACTACAAGCCCGCGTTCGACCTGAAGGAACTCAAGGACCTCCGCGTGGTGGTCGTGCCCAAGGGCGTGGAGAGCACTGGGGCTACGCGCACGCTCATGCAGATGGACGTGCAGATCGACGTCGGCGTGCTCAAGAAGCTGGGCGACGATCCCGTGGCGGAGGCGGATGCCCTCATGTCGCTTGTGGAGGACATTGCTGGCTACCTGCGATCTCGCCCGCTGGCTGCGCTTCCGGGGGCCGCGTGGGTGCGGTGTGAGAACACGCCGATCTACGCCCCCGATCACCTCGAGCAGCTCCGGCAGTTCACCAGTGTCCTGACCCTGACCTATCGCGTCCTGAGGTAATCCATGAGCGTGACGAAGAAGTGGATGGGTGCGGCCGACGTGGCTGTGACGGATGCGGGGGAGCTGCTCGTCCGCAGCGGTGGCGCCATCGAGATCAAGCGGGCCAAGATCACTGCCGCCTCCAATGCCGCGGCCGGTAACACACTGCTTCCGGGGGTGACGGGCAAGAAGCTCTGTGTCCTGGGTCTGTGTCTGATCGCGGCCGGGGCAGTCAATGCCACCTTCTACTCCGGGCCGGCGGACACGGGCACATCTGTGAGCGCCGCACTCGCCCTGGGGGCCAATGGCGGGTTCGTTTTGCCGGTTCCGGGAGATCGTGAGCAGTACTGGTTCGCCACCAACGCGGGTGAGGCGCTCACCTTGCTCCTTAGTGCCGCCGTGCAGTGCAGCGGCTGGATCGTCTACTTCGAGGTGTAGTCGTGGCCAGTGACCTGTTCAGCGTAGCGGGGGCGATCGAGGCCAACCCGGCGTCTTCCTGGGTGAAGGTGCTCGGGGCGACGGTGAGCTCCGACGGCAACTTCGCCACCGGCGGCGTTCACACGCTCTACCACTGGCTCGACATGTCGATCCACCCGAGTAAGCAGTACACGCAGGTCCAGATCCCCGTCGAGATGGCCGTGGCCAACGCCAATACGTTCGGCGGGGGCCTGCGCCTCCAGGACGGCGTGCGCAGCGGCTATGCGGCCTACTACTACAAGGGGGCCAGCGAGTATGGCTGGGCGGCCATCCTGCGGATTAACGACGGCAGCATGGCCTCCGTCGGCGGTGGCATCCAGACCTCGCCGCCTCCCCTGTCGCTGCGATTCGAGGCCGATGGCAACCAACTGGTCCTCAAGAAAAAGGCCGCCGGCGACGCCGACTGGGTGACGATCCGTACCGCCACCGACGCCACGTATCCCACGGGCAAGGTGGGGCTGATCTCCGCTCATCCATCAGCGGGCTTCTTCCTCGACACCTGGGAGGCGGGGTCGCTCACGCTCCCCTCCACAGCGGGCATGCTCCTGCGGGGGGTGGGCGCGTGATCCAAGTGAACTTTAAGGCCCTGTTCTTCGACCGGCCGGCGGTGCTCAGTGCCGTGGACCAGGCCACGCGGCGCGTGCTGAGCCGCTTTGGCGCGTTCGTTCGGACGACCGCCAAGCGCAGCATCCGTAAGCGAAAGGGCGCCAGCGCCCCCGGCAGCCCTCCCCATTCGCACGAAGGATCGCTCCGACGGCTGATCTACTTCGGCTTCGATCCGGGCAAGCGGTCCGTCGTGGTCGGGCCCGTGCCCTTTGGCAAGTGCGAGGCCCCGGCACTGCTCGAACATGGCGGCACGACCACACTCAAGCATCGCGGCAAGGCCATAGCCGCTCACTACCGCCAGCGGTCGTTCATGGGCCCCGCCCTCGAAGCTGAGAAGCCCAAGCTGCCGGCGATGTGGGCGGACAGCGTCAAACGGTAACCACGAGAGGACCTAACCATGCCCAGCTTCATCTTGGGGATGAACGCCAAGCTCTATTTCGGTGCTGCCGGCGCCACCGCCGCGACGGAGATGACCAACGTCCGCAACGTCACGCTGACCCTCGAGGCCGGCGAGGCGGACGTCACCACGCGAGCCAATCAGGGCTGGAGAGCGACGGCCCCCACGCTCCGTGAGTGCACCTGCGAGTTCGAGATGGTCTGGGACCCCGCCGACGCGGGGTTCACCGCCATTAAAGACGCCTTCCTCGCGGCCGGCACGGTGGCGCTCAAGATCCTCGACAAGGCCGGCGGCCAGGGGCCGGACGGGGATTTTTCCATCACGTCGTTCAGCCGCGGCGAACAACTCGAAGAGGCGATCACCGTCAGCGTGACGGCCAAGCTCGCCGCCTTTAGGGATTGGATCGAAGGGAGCTAACCGCCCATGAAGACCTTCACGGACAACGCCAGTCGGTCGTGGACGATCCAACTCACACTCGACGCGGTCAAACGCGTCAAGAACCTCGTGGGCGTGAACCTCCTGGAGCTTGAGGGGGGCGATCCACCTCTGCTTACACGTCTGGGCACGGACGTGCTCTTGCTCTGCGACGTGATCTATGCGTTGATCAAGCCGCAGGCGGATCAGCGTCAGGGCGGCGGTGTCAGCGACGAGCAGTTCGCCGCGGCGTTGGGGGGTGACGCGATCCTGGCGGCGCAGACGGCCTTTTATGAGGAACTCGTGGATTTTTTCCGGGGGCTGCATCGCGGCGACCTGGTCAAGGTCGTGCAGATGCAGCGAAGGATGATCGACCTGGCGGTGCAACGCATCGAGACGCGGATCGACGGGCTCGACCTCGAGGCGGCGGTGACCACGACCCTCGGTGCGGTGAGCGACCCCGAGCCTGTCGAGGGGGAGTCGAACCGTGGCGGCTCGTCTATGAACTTGCCGGCGTCGTCGGCGTCGACCCCGGGCCCTTGACGCTCCGCGAGCTGCTGGCCATGGCGGAGGGACGCAGCCGCCAAGCGTGGAGCCACACGTCGACGATCCTGGCCATGCTTGCCAACACGCACCGAGATCCCAAGAGGAGTCGGCCGTTCAAGCCCCGTGACTTTGACCCCTACGCCCGGATCGATCAGCGCGATGAGGCCATCGCCATCGACGACCTGGGCGTGCTCAAACAAGCCTTTATGCAGATGCGGAGGTAACTCACATGACGCGCACGCAGACAATCGTGTTCATCGTGGTCCTGGTCTTCCTGGCCGTGCTCCTGGCCGCCTGTGCTGGGTTCGACATGGGGGATGTCGTCAAGGTCCGCACGCCCAACGCCATCCAGCAGACGGTCGGATTGCCTGCCACGACGTCGCTCAATGAGGCCGAGAGCGAGTACCAGGGCTGGCTCAACGACGTGCAACGCACGGGCTCGCAGTGGAAGGCCAACATCGACAAGGCCAACGCCATCCGGGCGACGTTCAATCAGCTCACGCTCTCGGCCCTGGACGAAGTGGGCCCGACGCTGGCCGGCGTGCCCGTACTCGGCCCCGTCCTGCCCGCGGCCACGGGGATCCTGGGGCTGTTCTTTGGCGTGTCGAAGCTGCGGAAGGAGAAGGAGGACTCGTACAACGCGGGGTTGGAGAAGGGCAAGGAGATGAGTGCGGCCAGTACCTAGCTTGGCTGGTTGTCCTTGGAGAACTGCCATAGGGCCCGATCCAGCGTCCGCATGTCCACGCCGTGTGTCTGGGCCAGGCCCCGACAGATCAGAACGTAGTCCCACCAGAACTCGAAGCTGTAGTTGCGCGGCTGTTCGATGCTCAGTGACCAGAGAGCCCGGAAGTCTAGCAGTGGGTAGGGATCGCGATGGCCGATGTGGAGCAGCGCGGATGCTGTGGGCCATTCCACACCATGGAGGATGCGGAGGATCTCGATGCGAAGACGCTCAACCGGTGTTGCCAGGGCCAAGCGTGTGGCCTCGATCACCTCCTGTTCGGTGTTCTTCTTGCAGGTCTTGCCGGGGCGTGTCGACTTCCACCTGCAGATCTCGAGAAAGGCTTCGAGGTCGTAATAGCCGCGAGTCCGGGCCTGCTCGCCGCACGCAATCGCCCTTACCTCGCGCGGATCGGCCGCGTCGTATCCGCTGGCGATTGCTCGGATCTGCCCCGCGTCGAACCGCATCTGCCATGGAATCATGCTGACCTCCTGACGGCTGGAGTATAAACCCATCGCCACCACACAAGCCATCCGTGCCGGCCGAGCCTACGTCGAGCTGTTTGCCGACTCGAGCAAGCTCATCCGTGGCCTGCGCCTGGCCCAAGCCAAGCTCGAGGCCTTTGGGAAGACCGTGCGGAGCCTGGGGCTGAAGATGACGGCTCTGGGCGCGGCGATGGTGGCGCCGATGCTGGCGGCGACGAAGGTCTTTGCCGGCATGGGTGACGACCTGGCCAAGATGAGTGCCCGCACGGGTGTGAGTGTCGAGTCCCTGAGCGAATTGGGCTTCGCGGCAGAGCTTTCGGGTATGAACCTGGAGGACCTCGAGACGTCGCTCCGCAAGATGCAAAAGACGCTCGTCGAGGCGACCTCGGGGTCGACTGGGGCGGTCGATGCCCTGGCCAAGCTGGGGTTGACGGCTGCGGATCTCCAGGGCCTCTCGCCGGACGAGCAGCTAAAGCGCATCGCCGACCGGCTGGCGTCGATCCGTGATCCCGCCCTCCGCGCGGCGTTGGCGATGGAGGTCTTTGGCAAGACCGGCACCAAGCTCCTGCCTTTGATGCAGGACGGCGCGGCGGGCATCGAGGCCCTGCAGCACCAGGCCCGCGAATTGGGATTGACGATCAGCACGCAGGACGCCAAGGCGGCGGAGCGGTTCGCCGACACGCTCGAAGTGCTCTGGAAGGTTCTAAAGCAGAACGTCTTCGTGATTGGCTCGGCCCTGGTGCCGCTCTTGTCCAAAGTGGCGGACATGGTGACGAAGGCGGCGGTGGGCGCGGCCGCGTGGATTCGGCAGAACAAGGGGTTGGTCGTCAGCACGTTCGCGGTGGCCGTGGGCGTCACGTCGGCCGGGGCGGCGATGGTGGCGGCGGGCTATGCGATCACCGGCCTGGGCAAGGCAATCGGCGTGCTGACCGCGATCCTGACGGGCGTCGGCTCAGCGCTGAATCTGGTCATTGCAGGGTTGGTCGCGATGATCTCGCCCATCGGCCTGGTCGTCACGGCTGTCACGGCCCTGGGCGCGACGATCCTCTACAGCAGCGGAGCGGGTGGCAAGGCTCTCGCGTGGCTCGGCGAATGCTTCGCCACACTCAAGGGTGATGCGGTTGCCACGTTCCAGGGGATCGCCGACGCGTTATCCGCTGGCGATATCACCCTGGCGGCCAAGGTCCTGTGGCTGGGCCTGAAGATGGAGTGGACGCGGGGGATTAGCTTCCTCGAGTCGGCTTGGCTGAGCTTCCGGGGGGCGTTTGTCAGCATCGGCGTCGATGCTTGGCATGGCCTGCTGGCGGCGGCCGAGATCGCCTGGCATGGTCTATCCGTGGGCTGGATCGAGACCGTGGACGCCCTGGCCCAGAGCTGGACGTGGTTCACGACCACGGTCGAGGAGGCCTGGGCGTGGGTGGGCAAGGAGCTCACGCGGACGTGGAACGCGCTCAAGGGCCTGTTCGACTCGACCTTCGACACCGACACGGCCAATGCCGCAGCGGATTCGTACTACCAACAGAAGAAGAACCAGATCGAGGACGAGGCCGGCCAGAAGATCGCCCAGCGCGAGCTCGACCGGCAGCGTAAGCGTGAAGAGGCCCAGCGACGTCATGACGAGACCATGGCCGGCATCGGCCAGGAGAACATCGACGCCCACAAGGCCCTCGACGCCGAGTACGCCCGCCGGCTGGCCGAGAACGAACTGGAACTCGAACAGGCCCGCAAGGCCTGGCAGGACGCGGTCGACGAGGCAAAGAAGCGACGGGAGATCGGGGACAAGTCGCCGACGGATTCGTCGGAGGATCTCGCCTCCCGTGTCCGCGCCAGCGTCGCCGATCTGGGCGATCTGCTGGCCGACTTCAAGGCCCGCACGATCGACGTGGCCGGCACGTTCAACGCCGACGCCATCCTGGGTCTGCAATCCGATGGCGGCGTGGCTGAACGCACCGCCACGGCCACCGAGCAGACCGCTCGCAACACCGCCCGCCTGGTCAGCCAGGCCTCACGTGGTGGCCTGACCTTCGCCTAAGCACGTTCGCCGGGGAGCTAGCTGTGCCCGTGACCACCGAAGAGCGCTACCAGAGCCGGACCGTCAGCGGCGACGAGGCCCAATTAATCTACCTCGTGCGCGGCACGCTCGACCATGCTGAGGCGCTGACGGAGCTCCTGGCCGCGTCGCCGACGACCCTTGGGTCAATCAGCCGCGACACGAGCAACTGCCAGGTTGAGGAACTGCACAACGGCATCTGGCTCGGGACGGTCCGCTACATCCGGGCGGGGATCACGCACTCGGACCCACCCGTCGTCGGCGACTCGAGCTACAGCTTCGACACCGGCGGCGGCACGCAGCACATCACGCAGAGCCTCCAGACCATCGCCAGCCATGCCCCTTCCGGCCAGACTGCGCCGAACTTCCAGGGTGCCATTGGCGCCACGCGTGACGGCGTCGATGGCGTGGATGTCACCGTGCCCGTCTACCGCTTCAGCGAGACGCACATCAAGGCCGATGCCGAGGTGACGGGGACCTACAAGGGCAAGGTCTACAGCCTCACCGGCAGGGCCAACAGCGGCAGCTTCCGAGGCTTCGCGGCGGGCGAGTGCCTATTCCTCGGGGCGTCGGGCTCGAAGCGCGGAGGTGTATCAGGCGAGGATTGGGAGATCACCTACAGCTTCGCCGCCAGCCCCAATCGCACGGGTCTGACCGTCGGCAGCATCACGGGTATCGCCAAGAAGGGCTGGGAGTACCTGTGGGTGCGCTACGAGGACGTCGAGGACACCACAGCCAAGGCTCTGGCTAAACGCCCGACGGCCGCCTACGTCGAGAAGGTCTACGAATTGGGCGACTTCGCTGACCTGGACATTGGAGCCTGAGCCATGGCCGGCGATCCCTTTAAGAAGGTCCGCCCGGGCGAGACGCTGACGATCCCCGCCGCGGCCTACAACGCCATGCTCGACGCGGCCATGTCTAACCGGCAGGGCCAGGCGATGGGGGCCGGGCCGGGCCCCGGAAGCGCGATGGCCACGCCCACGTCCACCACGGTGCTCATTAAGAACAACTCCGGCGTCGCTCGCAATCAGTTCGACGTTCTGGGGATCGACGGCGCCCTGTTCGACCCCGCCACGGCCTTGGAATCCTTTAAGCGTCAGGTCGTGCTCAAGGGCGTGGTCCCCACGGCGGATCACACGGGCAAATTCGTGGTGCTCCAAGAACCCGCCCGCGTCGGTGGCATCGCCCGGGCGTGCCTGCTCGGCGCCACCGTCGCCCGCGTCAATGTCACGACCGAGTCGCTGACCTACGCTGACGTCCTGGCCTCCGATGCCACCAAGCTACAGACGGTCTCCTCGGGCAAGGCGGCCATCGTCTGGAAGCAGACGGGCACGGGTGTGAAGTGGGCGATCGTGGCCTTGGGCGGGACCAGCACCGTGACGTCCGACAGCGGCTTCTGGGCCGTGGTGATCTCATCGAACCAGGACGGCGCAGCCAGCGACCCCGAGACCGTCCGCTACGTCTACACGCTCAAGGCCGCCCGCCCCTCCAACGCCAGGCTCTGGGAGCCGCTCCCGGGGGCCACAGAGTTCTACGGCTACAACACCAACGAATGGCCGAATCCCACCATCGGGGGCATCGCTGTCCACCTGATGCCCGTGGTCAACAATGCCGTCGTGTGGGTCAGATTGGCTCAATCGCAGGTGCTGGGCCCCGTGCACTTCTTTTACTACGCCAACGACATCGAGTGCGTATGAGCACGTACAAACGCAGATTCTGCTGCCGGTGTCCCATGCCGGCGCCCACCGGGTGCCTGAGCGCCGGCGTCTACGCCTGGTCACAGCTCTTCCCCACGATCAACGTCGAACTGCGCGACGTGGTGATGACCCTGGCGAATTACCCAGCCAACGAGTACGGCATTGACAACGGCGAGTATCGCTTCAACGGCTCTGTCGCCTGCACGCCGCAGCTGTCCAACGGATCACTCACCTACCTCGGCATGACCTACGGCGGGATGACGCACACGCTCAACGGCGTCGAGACGCAGCGCGATGCCAGGGCGATCTTCTACCCCGGCTGCGCGACGGTCGACGGCTCGCTCTGCCTGTGGGTCTATGGGCTGTTCCTGATGATCCCCTACCAGTACCAGGGCTACGACCTGGGCTTCGAGGTCTTCCGCGGCATCTACCGCTGGAACGCCAACTACAACTACGCCATGCAGCCGTGCATGTTCTATGACAACCACGTCAACTACAACTACTCCTGGCAGCGTACCGGCAGCGGCCGGGGGTGGATCGACCCGTGAGCGAGCGCTTCACCATCTCGGGCCAGTCGGAGGCGTGCCGGTGGACGATCGTGCTCGACGGCTGCGCGATCGATGTGGCGAGGTCGATCGTGGTACCGAGGGAGATCGCCAAATCTTTGCCGGCCACGCCGACGTCCATCGAGCCTGCGTCGCCGCCACTCGCCGATGCATCGACGTCGCTATCCCTTGCCGGGAGCGGGGGTGAGAACGTGGCTGGTGGTCACGGCAGCGTCGTCCGTGGCCTCGTCGGCCTCGCCAAATCCCACTTGGGCATTGACCGTTCACCCGACGATCTCATCGCCCACCGCTGGCAGGTCTGCTCCTCCAACGCCCACGGCCCCAACCGCTGCTGCGACGCCGGCCTCTGCACCGCTTGTGGCTGCCACGTGTCGTCCAAGATCCGGATCGCGTCGGAGGTTTGCCCGCTGGGGAAATGGTGAATCCGCTGGGGGGGCGGGTTTTGTGGTGCCGCCCGTCTGCGAACCCTCACGGCACCGCAATCATGCGGTCTGGTCCCCCATCCTCCGTAAACGCAAGACCGTTTCGACGAGCACCCCCCGCAGCGCTGGACGGTCCGCTTGGTCGAGGTAGCGCCTCACCTCCGCCGGCGCCGGGGTGTACTCCACCGTCGCCGTCGCCTGTCCCTCATCGGCCAACTGGAGCACCCAGAAGACTGCCAGGGAGTCCTGAGGGCCGAGAGCGTCAGGGATCGAATCTTCAGGCTGCCTCAGGTCCATCGCGACCTCCAGGACACGCGCAGGTGTTTGCCAACTCTCCACTTCGCTCTGCTGGCCTGGCGGCAGGGTCAGCCGCCAATGTTGCGCTTTGTCTGTCGTCGGATTGTGCCCGGGTGGTCAGACTTGTCAAGTTGTATGAGCACCAAGTACCGCCAAGCCTTCGGCGACCGCGTCCGCCAGATCCGCGAGGGCCTGGGCCTGTCCCAGGAAGCCTTGGCTAACCAGGCCAAGCTCCACCGCACCCACATCAGCCTCATCGAACGCGGCCAACGCAACGTCCGCCTTGAGACCGTTGAGCGGTTGGCCAAAGCGCTCCGTGTCCAGCCGGCCGACCTGGTGCCGGAGGTTCGGAAAGTGGGCAAACGGGAGTGAAATGTAGATCGGTGTAGATAAGGGGCGAGTCAGAGCTGGGTCAAATTCGCTTGAGACCAGTGCCAGCGGCAAACCGCTTCATTATTCACGCTTGGCGCCCCCCGCCCGCGATTCTCACGCGGGGGCACATCACAACGTCACCAACTCCATCACCCGCGCCGCGCGGTAGCGTACGGTGCTCATCGTCACGCCCATCAACTGCTCGAATTCGGCATTGAGCACCCCCGGCACTCCGCATGGGAAACGACCATCCGTGGCTACGGCATAGATGATCCCCGCCGCCCAGCCCTCCGCCTTGCCACGCAGAGGCTTCTCGCCCGCCCGCAGCAGCCGCAGCGCCTTGTACGCGCGAAGCTGGTCCACCGACGCGGGATGCTCGGCGAAGAAACGATCCAGGTGTGCTCGACACGCCGCCTCAAACTCGCTGGTGGTCACGTTCATCTGCCTGCTCCGACAGGCATCTTACCGTAGGCCTGTGACGTGGGCGAGACATTCCCGTGACGTTGCCGTGACGCCGGACTCAGCCTCTGACTCTCTTCACTGACATCCCATTCAGCTATAGCACCGTCTCAACTAGCGATGACAAGCTCTACTGCCGGTCTTGTGCCTCCAGCCACGTCTGCCAGCCGCCGTGCAGGACGTGGACGCGGTCGGCCTCCAGGTCCTTCCTTAGCCGCTCGGCCACCTGATGACTCGCGTCGCAGAGGGAGGAATCGCAGTAGACCACCACGTGCAACTCCGGCCGCCAATGGGCGAAGAACTCGGGGAACAGTTCGTCCCACTGGTCCTCATTGAGCAGGACCGCCCCGGGGATGTGGCTGTGGCTGAAAGCATCGCTGGAGCGGGTGTCGACCCACAGGACGCCAGGCCGATGTTGCCAGGCGATTGCTTGGGCCAGATCTACCTCCTTAGGATCAATCCGCGATTGCTCCGCGATCTGACGGGCGTGGCTCAGCCACGAGCTCGAAGCGGGCAGGATGGGCAGCAGCAACAGCAGCAGAACTCCCTTCCAGCGCGGCCACTCGCGCGAGATAGTCGCGGCTGGATTTGTCTGGCAGTCCTGATTTGGCTGTATTGCGTCTTCCCGTGGATTCATCATTTCACGGATTAACTGTCGAGGAAAGTGTGCAGGTGCCTTGGCGGCTGTTTTCTACCAGTCTAATGACCGCTCAGGGCGGAAAGCGGCGGGCAAGCACCTGAAAGACGCGGGGCTGGTTCGGCGGGAAGTCGGTGCGAATGGTGATGGTCACCATTTGGCCGGGGGTCCAGGCGGGGCGAGGCGTGATCGTCAGTAGGTATTGGTCGGGGAACGCCACCGGCCCGTCCGCGGACGCAGCGGCTGGCTGGGTGGTCGGAGCCTCTGCAACACCTGATTGCTCGACCTGCTGGGCTGGAGTTGGATCGTCAGACACAGACGCCTCCTGCGATGGGGCAGGAACCAGTTCAAGGTCCACCACGTCCGGCGAAGCCTCAACCTTGACGATTCGCAGGCCTGGACCGGCCTGGGGATCAGCCGGCCGCCAGGGGCGCAGCGTCAGCGTCTTGGACGCGGCGCCGTCGACTGACTGCCAGACCAGCACCGCGGGGGTGATCTCCAGCAGCACGGGGATGTCGACCTCCAGGGCTAGAGGGTACTCGCGCTGCTTGGGCTCGTCAGTTCGGACAAAGACGTGCTTGGTCTGCTTGCCGCTACGGTCGCCGAACTCGAAGGTGACCGTGATCGCCCCTGTCTCGCCGGGCGCGTAGGTCATTTTCTCCTGCCGGCCGGTGGTGCAGCCGCAGGTGCTGCGGACCTCGAGGATGTTGACGGGCTTTTCGCCGCGGTTGGTGAAGGTAAAGGACGCCGTCGCCTGCGTGTCGGCTGGGGCGGCTTGGAGCTGGATCGTGCGGGAGGGCCATTCCAGCTCCGCCCATGCGGACGAGTTGGTTACGCACATCACTGCCGCCGCTGCCAGATGCCACTTTAAGTGCACAGCCCACATCTCCGAGTAGCTCGACGGCGCGGCCATACCCTCAAATGATCGATCCACCCCGCTGAAATCGGTGCCCGCCGGTAGCTCAGTTCGGTTCGGGCCGCTGCTGCCCTTGGTACAGCCACAGGTAGTTCGTCGTGTAGTCCGTGGCCGCCGGGGCGGACATGAGAATCTGCGGGTAGTCCACCAGGTGCGGCGTGTCGCCCTCGGGGATGGCGATGCGCGCGGCATGGCCGTCCATGAAGACGAAGGACAGGCTGCGGACCATGTTCTGCTCGAGGTCCGGCCGGGGGCCCCACTCGTACCAGGCGACGCAGTCGGCCAGCGTTTCAACCGAGCCCCGGAACATGTTCGGCTCGGCCACGAGCACGCCCCGGGCTGGCTCGGCCGCCACGGCCGTGCTGGTGTTGATCGCCCAGCGGTTGATCACGTAGTCCACCGGCCACCAGTCGCCCTTGCGCTGATCATCGACGAGCGGGCAGTCGAGCTGCTCGGGGCTGACGGACGACTCGACCTTGGCGAACCAGGAGGCCGCGAAGGCTTCCTCCGAGTCCGGATTGGCCCGCGTGCCGTCGAGCGTGTCGGCCGGGTTCAGGTCCCGATGGTCGGCCGGCAACACCCCGCCGTGCTCACTGGCGTAGCCCAGCAACGCGCTGCCCATGGCCTGCGCATTGTTCAGGCACGCGGCCTTGAGCGACTCCGTGTCGGTGGCGTGGCTGAGGGCGGGAAGCAGAAGGGCGCATGTGATAGCTACCATGGCCATGCATGCCAATAGATCAAGCTGGGCAAATGCTGAACATGTATGCCTAGTCATTACATTGCTCCTGTTGATGAATACAAATCATTCCGACGCCAGACCCAAGGCGCCATACCACATTTTCCTTCTTATGCTTCATCGGCAATCCACAATTGACCGATAACTCCTGCGATTGTATTTCATTTGGCGTGGATCCACGCCTACATCCACATTCCCGTCTCATGGGTGGCCATTAATGTGCGACATTCCCTTTTCCGTCCCCCCCCTTTTTCCGCCCTTAGATTATGGATAGCTTTAGTGCGTAACGCCGCTTTTTCCATTTTCGCCCCCAAGCGAAGTTTTCGTATCGGTACCAACAAAAAATCGGCGTACTATAATATAGTAGATCACACACATAAATATCTGACGAATCGTGCTAAGCAATATGTTGTGTTTAAATTCCGAGAAACGCGCATTGTTGCTGCTGTAACCACCAAATGCAACGCACATGTCAAATATCCAGTGCCACGTACTTATTATGAGCACCATCGCCATGAACGCGTGCATTACATTTGTGATTGGACAATAGATCACCATTCCAATCTCTCCCATCGGCATTCGCTTTGTGCCGCTCATTCGAAAGGCGACAACTATCACACTTAATATGGTTATGAGCGATGCCAGTTCGATGGCTGTCATGATTTACCTTTTTTCATTTGCAATTATGGACCTCCTGGTACATTGGCTCTCGGTTTAGCCAAGACCAAGAATTGTTGTAGCGCAGCAGGTAACGCATGCACCGTGGGCAATAACGTTGCCTACTGTTATCGGGGCAGCGCAGTCAACGCCATACCAATAGAAATCAAAGGTGCCGCCAATTACATCCACGCAACATGAACACACACAACGGCCGTGCTCGTGGATAGGGTTGTTGCCTGGATAAAGTTGCAGACACTCGGCATATGTCGTGAAACCCAAACCAGTGTAATCAGTCAAATTTAAAGGGTTGCTACTGACATACCGGTATAGTGACATACCATCCGCGTATTCTTTCGGATCTCTCTGCAGCCACATCCCGTATGTTGTGTGGTATATCCTGTTCCGCACATGCGTCAGCCCGGTCTCGATGTCGTACCGGTAGCCTCCGAAGCGGATGGGGTTGTCGTAACTCGAGCTTGACCGCGTCGCCCAGCTGCCGTCGTAGAGCTGGGCCTTGCCGTACGGGTCATAGTCGTAGCGCTCCACGGCTGCGCCCGAGGCGTCGACCAAGGCTGTCACGTTCATGTTCGCGTCGGTGAGGTAATACAGCGTCTGATCCACCGTGCCGTCGACGTTCGTGTCGCGGAAGGTCAGCACAGGCGCGTCGATGTAACGCTTGCTCCAGATGTAACGCTCGAGTGGGTCGCTGTCGCTGTTCTTGCGGACTTCCAGCAGCTGCCACTGCTGGTTGAAGTAGTCGTCCAGGGTCTTGTCCAAGGAGCCGCCGGCGTAGACCTTCCGAACTACCCGACGGTTCTGCCCGTCGTAGACGTACTCGGCGATGGTTTGCGTCCCAGCCTCATTCTCCACCTTCGTCAGACGGTTCCAGGCGTCGTAGCTGAGCTTGTACTTGACCGTCTCGTTGTTGGGGATGGAGGCGACGGTCATGTTGCCTCGCGCGTCGTACGTCGGCGTGCCCCAAGCCGGCTGGCCACCGCCCTGGCTGATCGACGTGATCTCGTTGGCCAGGTTGGGTGTCCGCGTCTGCGACAGCGTGGTCGAGCCGCTGGTCTTGAGCACCCACGTGCCCCAGTTGCCCAAGGGGTCCAAGGTCCAATCCTGCTCGTTCTCCGGCGTGCCGGTGATCGCGTCCTTGTTGCCGTTGAGCGTCCCGCGGTCGAAGCTCGTCAGGCGGTGCAGGTTGTCGTACGTGTAGAGCTGGTCGAGCTTCTTGCTCGCGGCAGTCGCCACGGTGTTCTGGCGATACGTCCGGTTGCCCGCCCGGTCGTAGCCGTGCTGGATGCGGTCGAGATCCACCGTCCCACTCGTATACTTCACCCAGCGCTGGTCCGTCACGCGCCCGAACCGGTCCAGCCCGGCGTAACTTCCGGGGGTCCCCTGGAAGTAGTCCAGCTTCACGTCCGGGACTTCGAAGTCCTCGACCACCAAGCGGCCACCACCGGTCAAGGCGTACGTCGCCAACGTCGTTCCCGGTGTACCCGGGCTTCCGGGGTCGTCATCTTGGATCGCCGACGCACGCGAGAGCTTGTCCGCCACCGAGCCCGAGCTGCCGTAGGCGTAGTGCACACGCTTGCCGTTGGGATAACGCACCGCCTTGAGCCGCAGGCCCTTGGTGAACACCCCCGAGGCGGCCGCCGTGTCGTACTCGTAGCCCACGTACAGCGTCGAGCCGTCCTTGGCCCCGTCGTGCTCCTGGTACTCCTTGACCAACAGGCCCGAGTCGTCGTACTCGTACGTCACCTCGTTCACCGGCGTGTCCGTGCCGACGGTGGGGTTCGACTGGCTGTACGAGCTGACGCTGGCCACCCGCCCCGACGTGTCGTAGGCCGTCACGATCGAACGCACCGTCGTGGCCACCGCTGGGCTGCCGTCAGTCGTCAGACGCTGCTTGGTCGGACGACGCAGGCTGTCGTAGTCATAAGTGAACGCCGCCGCCGTGTCGCCCGAGGAGGCCTTGGGCAGCGTCTTGGTGATCGGCTTGCCGTCGAGCGCGTAGGCCATCGTCACCACGTCCCAGGTGCTGCTGGCGCTGTCGGGGTACTGAACCTTCGTCGCCAGCTTCGCCGAATAAGCGTCCTCGAAGCTGTAGGTCGTCACTTGGCTGTCGCCGTCGGTCGTCCAGGCGCCGTTGGCAAACGTGTCGTCCTTGCCGACGTCGGCGATGAGCTTGACCACGTTGCCAACGCCGTCGTACTGCGTGAGCGTCCAGCATTCGTCAGCCGTGCCATCAGCTTCCTCGACCTTCACTTTACGACCCAGAGCGTCATAAGTATAGCGCGTCACCTTGCCCTCGGGGTCGGTCGTCGTCTCGACCCGGCCGCTGGCGTTATACGCCTGTGTCGTGACCAGCACCGAGGTGCTCGAGGACGGCGCCGAACCGGGCCGGGAGGTTAAAGGCGCATAAGCCCAGTGGTTGTTCGAGTCGCACGTGCCGTAGTTGGCCGCGGCGGTCCGTCGGCCGGCGGCGTCGTACCAGTAATAGACGGCCGACCGGATGAAGTCGTCGTGAGCTGTCAGGTCCACCCCGGCGGAGGCATCGTCGTGCGTGGCCTCGATGGTGATGCTCTCCTCCAGCTCGCCACCGGCGTTGTACACGGACCGCTGAATCTGGATCACCCCGTCGTCCCCGCCGCTGGTGGCCTCCGGAAGCGGCGAGCGATACTGGAACACGCCGCTGCCGTCGAACTTCGTCGAGTTGAGCTCCGTCACCAGACGCTGCTCGACCTGTCGGCCGGCCGCGTCGTAGGCGACCTCCGTGGCGCCCTTGCCACTGGTGGTCTGGGCCACCTCCCGGCCCATGGCGTCAAAATAATGGTCCGTCAACACGGCATTGCCGATCGTACCGTTGGACGCCACGGCGTAAGTGGCTGCGCGATACACCCGTCCGGCTTTGTCATAGGACGCCGTCGACAGTGACAGTCGATTGGCGTCACTGGCGTTCTGGGCGTAATCCTCATCCGCCAAGACGGTCGACCATGTCGGCTCCTGACTGAAGTGGGCCTGCGCGATCAAGCGGCCGGCGAAGTCGACGTCCGTCACGGCGTAAGGTGCCGTCGCCGAGGCCACGCCGCGCTGATGCCCCAGGAAATCCCGATAGAACCTCGTCTTGACGTGGTTGCTTTCCGTGGCCGCGTCGTAATAAACGATCTGGCTGGTCACATACCCGTCGCCCACCCCCGGCGTGCCCGAACCCGGTGTCGCCTCGTCGTAGAACACAGCCGAGACCTTCCTCATCGCTGGATCGTTCGTGTACTCCGCCCCCATATCGTTGGCACCGCTCCCAGCCGGGCTGACGCCCTGCCACACCTCGATGATGCGATCCTTCGTGTCGTAGACGATCTTGGTCACCTGCTCAACGCCATTCGAATACGAAGTGCCGCTGACAACCTCAATCGTGTGCGTCTTGCGGCCCTTGGCGTCATAACGGTAGAGCGTGCGATAGAAATTGTCGCCCAAAGATCCGGCCGTTCCATTGCTCGGGATGGTGTGATACCGATCCGTCCAGGCAAGGTAACCACTCGTGCTGTAGTGATTCTTGGTCCACGACAGGTAGTTATTTGACGTCTCATTCGTCACGCCGGTCGGGACCGAGTCAGACACCGTGGCGTTCGTTGCATCGAGCGTGTACTGTTCAAGCATGTGTCCTTGGTCGTCGGTCTTCGTGATCTCGATCGGCAGCAACGGCACCCCTGTCCCGTCACAGGCGCGGAACACCGCTGTCTTGTTTGGCCAGTGAATCGTATAGGTCTTTTTGCCGTCGGCTTCGATCTTGCAGATCTCGCGGCCCTTGACGTCATAGCCGGTCTTGGTCACCAACTCGAGGTGGCTGCCCCCGCTGCTCTCAAAACCCGTCGGAACGTCATCGTCCCACTCTTCCCAGTAGATTCCGAACGCTTCCGAACCCGTAGAGTAGTGACCATCGGTCACCTCTGACGGCAGATCACCTAAAGTATCGATGTCATCGACCTGATAGGTCCGGCGTCCATATTCCGGGTCGTATGAGTAATACGTGACGGTGCCTTGTGCATTCTTTAGCCAACGTAGCCTTCCAGCCTGGTCGTAGTACTCCTTCGACACAGACGCCACACCCGAACCATTCTGAGCCGTGCTGATCACAGGTTGCGTCACGGTTCGGGTATTGATCAGTGTCTCAGCTCCATCCCAAAATGTGTACTCGTACTCCGTCTTAACGCTGTCGGCCTTCACGGTCGTGGCTGTGGGATAGACGTAGGTTGCAACGACCTGACTTGTCGGCTCATTGGTTGAGCCATCGCCGTAATCTGTCGCCGTCACGTAATAGGCCGTGCCCGACGAGCCGTTCCTCACCTTCTTTGCAATCTGGTATCCGTCGTCATTGAATTCATAGACGTATATCGCCCCGCTGCTGCTGCTAACCGTTCTGGTGTCATTCGACTGACTCGAAGTCGTTCCCGTAGGATTGAAGAACTCCTTGAGTTCATTGGCGGTGTCGACCAACATATGGGCTGAAGCCATCCGCGACTCGATAACCTTACCCGTTGCGCCGCCTGAGGTGCCGATAATGGACGACGATAGCCAATATTTCGGAGAACCGTAGGGATCCGTGATGAACGCCTGCCGCAGGCCGTTGGACTTGTCGCTGAAACCAATCACCTTCCGGTACAGCGGGTTACCCGATCCATCCTGGGTATCGATGACGACCAGAAGCTTAACGTCGTTGTAAGTGGTGCCGGCACCCGGCCCCGTCATGTAATGGTACGTGCTGGTGAGGGACTCGGCGGAGCCGCCGCAAGATGAGCAGCCCGTGGACACCGTCTCACTTTTTACACGACCGCCCTTGGTCGAGTCGTAATACTCATTCAGATCGGTCCCGCCAAACTCATTATGAAGATTCCGTGTCCCGCCCCATATCGTCACGGAGGAGGTATCCTCATTCGATGTGTAATAGGTGAACGACCTGGCCGCATAAGTCGATGTATCCGCATCGCTTTTGAGCAGCACATCGTCCTCGTCGCTGACGCCTGACACGACGCCAATCATGTTTTGGATGTTTTCAGAATCGAACACCGACTTGATCTGGTGGGCGACTCCGTTTGAATCGCCACTCTTGTAATAGCGATAATGCACTGTTCGCCTGGCGGAAAAATAATCGTCCCCATTCTGCGACAAATTATCGCCCCCTGCTCGCTCGAGGATCTTGACCATGATCAGGTCACCGTCACTTCCAACATCCGTGGAGTAACCTTGCCCACTCTTGTAGTAGGTGTAATACACCTTGCGCAAGCAAACCGAAGAGCCGGGCGCTCCGTCATATACAAAAATAGATGTGATTCTTCCTTCGTTAACACCGTTGGCGTCGTAAGTAAGTGAGACGCTGGGGCCGTCCGTGGTAATCGATGTAATACGATAGGTTTCACTTGTCGTGTACGTCGTCGTAAGCGAAGAAGGAGTGCCAGATGTATCGTACATGGCCTTTAGAAGGCCACGCTTGCCCGACGGGATCGAGGCATCATGCGAGTGGTAAGTGCTGATCACGCCGGAGGACGTGTCCGTGACTTCATACTGCTTGTCCGTGGTGTTTTCAACAGCGGTGTAGAATGATCCGGGTGGGGAATTGTAGGTCGACGTCGCCGCATTCCAGTTAAAGCGAATTGAAGACGCAGCACCAGTAATCAGAACGAGGTTGTCGCCATCCTTCTGAATGAACTCCCGAAGCATGCCTGCTTCCCATCGGATTCCATTGAAGCCGAATGGATTGCCGCCAGCTGCCGACGTCAAAAGGCTGTTGTAGGTGCGAGTATGAGCCCATGATAGATTGGCTCCCGTCGAGATGCTCGCGTCCGTCAACGTTTCGTACACGTTACCGGTGTAGTAAACAATGGGGTAGGCCGCCTGCTCATCGATAAGGCACTTGCCATCGTCCACGTCTTCGAATCTTGGGCAAAATCGGCAAAGCTTGAACGGAATGGGCGGAACCATGATCCAACGACCGGGGCACTCAGCCTGGCACCCTGAACTGCCTGAGCATGATGTTGAGCAGCCGGTCTCGCACGGTCGTCTTTGGGCGAGTTCGCATTCGGTCATTGCGACGCATTCCCAGCATCCTGGGTTGGGCTTAAGCCCCGGTTCAGCAGGAGGGTTTGGCTGCGGCTCATTAACTGGAGCCGCATAATTCGCCAATGCGCTATTGGTGCCGATTAACCTGGAATCAATGGCGAGTAAGATCGCCGCTACGATAATGATAGACAATAATGATGACTGTTTCATGTTGTTTATCCATCATGATAATGCGATGCTTACAATGACACCTATTGCCGCGTGGTCTTGTTGTATCTGTCCTGCTTTGCCAAAATGCTTTGGTAGCGTTTGATCAACGCTCCATCATTTTGTTCGATAGCGATCGCGAGTCTACGGTTTATCTCATTTGTCCACTGTTCAGAAGCAACTTTGTTATGGTGAGGCTGCACATTGTTGTGGACCTTGGTGGCCTCCGCCAGCATCTGACCCCACAGGCTCAGGCGATCGCCAATGACGACAGCATCCAAGGACGTCTGGATCCAAGCCAACAAACCGGCCGCGTGGACGTACTCCTCGTCGCCAAGATACTCGTAGAACATTAATGCATAGTTTTCCAGACAATACTGCTTGATTGAGGCGGAGGTGTGCATACCGCACACATCATCCACAAACTCCCTACCGGCATGCGGCGATGCGTGTTCCTGGATGCCCTGCTCGATGCAAGCGGCCGCCAGCAGCCACAATGCTTTGACATCGGCATCTGTAGAGCCGTTGGCTTTCTGTGCGGCGAGTGATTGAAGATTGGCCTGGTAGTCCAGATTGCTCTGGCTTGCGGCCGCGAGCAGGCGGGCGAGCAAAAGATTAGGGCGATTGCCGGAGGAGAAAACGCTGAGAAGTGTTTTGTAGTCCGCAGCCGCTGAAAGCTCCTGCCACAGTTCACCCACTCGTTTCTGTTTGTTGTACCACCAAGGCACGTCAGGCATCTGCATGATGAAGAAAGGCCGGTCATTTACCTGGCACCAGGCCAGCAAAAGGCCGTTCGCGTGAGCTGAATCGAACGGGGCCAAAGCCTTGATCAGGGCGATCATCTGGTAGGGCGTCTGATTGTTCAGTGAAGCAGGCGTGGCCGCGAGTTCTTTCTGGATCTGAGCCTTGTCCTCTGGCGTGAAATAGGCGCTGTAGCTTCGAATCTCACTGTTGAGGTCTTCTGGCGTCGCCTCAGCCAGCCGTCCCTGAGTCAGACAGGTGTTCCGATACCGATCGACGATCGTTTTTTCCAAGGCGTCATAACGCTCCGGCTGCTGAGATTGCTCGCGCTGGGTCTTGATCAGATCGAAGACCTCGCGCAGGCCCGACCTTGATGCAGACGCGCCTCGATCTTGCAGGGTGACGACTTCGCTGAGCAGGGTGACCCGTTGCGGATCATTCAGCACCACCAGCAGGTCGCGCAAGGTGCTGGTGTCCATGCTAGCGATAAGGTCGCCCTTCGCGCTCATCCCCGCCCACGCTCCATTCCAGAGCTTGTCGAAGCTCGATCGGTCAAGAACCGAGCCGAGTTGGATCACGGAATTCATCCAAGCGGCTCGTTCCGCGTCGCTGGTCCACGCCGGCTGCGTGAAGTAGGCCGTCTGCCTCAATACCTTGAGAACCGCTTCCTCCAATCCAGGATCTTGATTCAGCCGAGCAATCTGGATGACCGCCACGGGACGCGCGCCGCGTGGGTCGTCGCTCACTGCATTCAACAAGGCTTCCCGCAATTGCCCGTCAGACGGTACCTGGAGAACCTTAGTCCCTTCGACGACAAGCCCAAACGCCGCCTGCCGGTCGTCCATCTTGGTCGATGCCTTGGACAGCAGAGACATCATCGAAGAACGCAGGTCCATCGGAAGCGACGAGAGCACGTTCTGTTGGGCCTGCATGGTCGCCGTCAACTCGGCAATCTTCCCTTGCTCGAGCTGCTCGGTGAGCTTGGCCAAGAGTAGAGTTCCCGACGCCTGCTGAACAGCGCCCGCCCCGCACTGCTTCCCCTGCATGTCCACGATTTGAATGACGTCGTCGAGCGTCGCGGAAGCTCCGGCGCCCGTCGCCAACCAGCGATCCACCAATAAGCACTTGTTGATCCCTTCGCCTCCAGGCTCGGCCAGGGCCAACAGCTCGCCGTAGGTGAATGTCGCAAGCTGCTGTGGTTTAATCCCTTGGAGATAGGCGGCGATCTTCGCACTTAGCTCCTGATGAAGATTGGGGTCCGAGATCTTGAAGTAGGGCATGTAGTAGCCGACCAGCCGCAGCCAGGCTTGACGGGCGGTGCTGTCGTCGAGCTTGCCTAGGCCGTCCCGGATCCGGGCAGCACCTTCGCTTGAGAGCGCTTCCCGATACTTGACCCTGCTCTTGTAGAACTTCATGGCCTGATGCAGGTTGACGAGCTGATCCGCCGTCAGCTCCGTGGCCGGGTGACTGTCCATCCACTTCGCAACCAGGCTGGACATCTGCTTGTTGATCACACCCAGATTCGACAGCAGCTCAAGCTCATGCGCGATCTCCTCCGGCCGGATGCCGGCCACGTCCTTGCTCTCCAGCCGCGACAGGAGCAGATCGCCGAGCTGTTTGCGCTTGACGTAGGACAGATTCTGATGACACAGCTCGGCCGCGCGCTCCAGATCCGCGGTGGCGATCTCTTCCTGACGACCGCCGCTGATGAGCGCCCACACCTGCGCGCACTTCTCGTCCATGGCAGACGACGGGTAGAACCCCTTTTCCGTCTGCATGTGATCCAACTCTTTGAGTTCCGAAGCCAAGTCCTGCCCCCTGCACGGCCCGGTCCATGTACCGATCCAGATCACGCCAAGCCAGGCAGTCAGGACACACGAAGATCTAAAGTTGCTCATCGTCGGCTTCCGTTTCTTGAAGTGTTCGACCCGCCATCAGCGACAACAAAATGGGCATGGAAAAGTCGGAGAGCGACTCATTTCAAAGCAACCGCAAGAGACAAATCGATTACACGACAACTGTTTCGAACATGTGCGTTACTTGCGTCACGGCTGCAGCAACATGCACACCACAGCAGCTCTTCTCGCGAAGAATCCGAGTAACACCACGCCTGTTTCGTCTCGCGACGAAATTTCCCCAGAATTGTTAAGTTCACGCAGCCCCGGACGAACAAGCATCGCCGTCCCGGCCACGATGTGTTGTTTGTCCAAACGATTCCGATCCACTCGATTCCCGAGACGAATGAGTCAGGTTCCTTATAAATAGCAGCAACAGAATTTGGTGTCAAGATGTTTCTATTGGTGTGGATAACTTGTTCTGCAAATGGCGCCTGGATTCTCGCGTCGGTGATGCCGGCTCGTCGTCGCTGAATGATTCTCTTGCCGCTGCGACTGCCGGGGAATCTTTCCCTTGACTTTCCCTTGCATCGGTTTAGATTACGTGACCGAGTCACGTCGCGGTTGTTCTTGATGCATCTTGCGGAAGGTACAAAAGTTGAGTTCACGCCCAAGAGCTGGCCACGGCTGCCGTTACCGTCTTGTGCTGTCGCTGTTAATGGGTTTGTTTGCGGCGTCGCGGGCGTCGGTGGTGGCTCAGACGGTTGCCGCAACAGAGTCTCCGCGCGTGAGTCAGGATGTCGCCTCTGGATCCGCTTTGGCGTCTGATGTGAATGCTTCTGCAACACCGCAGCCAGGATCAGGCAGTGGTACGTCAACGATCGTAGAACCGCTGATCTCCCTGAACTTCCCCGACAACGTGGACCTCGAGGTGCTGATCGAGTACGTCAGCCGGCGGCTGAAGATCAATATTCTTTACGACGCCCAGGTCAGCGGGAAGAAGGTGACGCTGCGGGCGCCGGCGCAGATTCCTGAGTCTTCGCTGCTGGGCGTGCTCGAGAGCGCGTTGCGGATGAAGGGGTTGGCTCTCGTCGACGCGGAGCAGGCGGGGTGGAAGAAGGTGGTCGTCACGACGTCGCTGACGGATATCACCAGCGGCGTGCGGGAGGGAAGCATCACTTCAGCCGCTGCGGGACAAGGTGGCGAGCATCCGGAGTCACTTCCGGGGGGGGCACCTCCGGGGGCGGGGGAGACGATTACGCAGGTGTTTCGGCTGCAATATGCGATGCCGGAGAAGGTCTCGGCGGTGCTCAAGCCGTTCCTGACGCCGACGGGGGCGAATACGGTCGAGCTGCCCGAATTGCGGATGTTGATCATCACGGACTTCGCCACGAACTTTAGGCGGCTGACGGACCTGATCAAGCTGGCCGATCAGCCGGGGCCGCCGATCGTGATTGAGCTCGTGGCGGTCAAAAACCTCCAGGCGGACCAGCTCGCGCAACAGGTAGCCAGGATGCTGTTGTCCAAGCAGCGGGTCCTGGGCACGCGCTCGGCGGGCGGGATCATGACGGAGGTGAGCGCCGACCTCCGGACGAACCAGTTGATCCTCGTCGGCACGCAGGTTCAGGTGGACGAAGCACGCGGCATGGCCGCGACGCTCGACGTGCCGTTGGGACTCGAGACGAAGATCTACCAGTTCTCGGCTGTCTCGCCCGAGCGGATGAACAAGCTTATTAAGGAGCTGATCGACCCGACGGACGCGGCGCGTCTCTACCGCTCGGCGATTGACAACGAGGCGGGGCTGCTGGTGGTGACGACGACGCCGGCGATCCACGAGCAGCTGATCATGCTCAAGAAGGACCTCGACGCCATCCCGGACGAGGGGCAGAACCCCATCCGGCTCTACAAGCTCGAGAACACCACGGCTGTGGACGTGCTGGCGACGATCCGTTCGCTCGAGGGTGGGGAGGATCTGGCCACGCTGAGCGTGGGGGAGGAGGCGGCGGATCAGAAGGACGCTGTGGGAGCGGCTGACGCAGCTTCTCCTGTCGTCAGCACGTCATCTAACGCGGCGGCGGCTTCAACCAGTGCGGAATCCCCCGATGACGCGGCGGAGTCACAAGCGCCTTCTCCCGCGCTTGGCGGTCTTCTTGCGGAGGACGGCAACGGCCGGCGTTATTCACGGGTGATGGACCGCTCATTGACCAAGGGCCCGGGCAAGGGACGTGATGCGGCGGTGCAGGGCATCCGCACCAAGAACGCCACGCTGACGGCCGACGTGAACACCAACAGCATTATCGTCATCGCCCAGCCGGCCGTGCAGAAGGTCTACGAGCAACTGATCAAGATGCTCGACAAGCGCCGGCCGCAGGTCTTGATCGAGGCGACGGTGGCGACGCTCGACACCAGCGGAGGATTCTCGCTGGGCGTGGAGATCTCGGGCCGAACGGACCAGACCGCCAGCACGCGGA
>JADZET010000318.1 GCA_020850375.1 Phycisphaeraceae bacterium
CGACGACACCCTCCTGGTCGACATGGGCCTGAGCACCATCGCCCTGGTCTGCCTGCTCATCGCCGCCTTCACCGCCACCAGCGTCATCTCCGACGAGATCGAGAACAAGACCGTCCTGACCGTCATCGCCAAGCCCGTCGCCCGGCCGCTGTTCGTCCTGGGCAAGTTCCTGGGCATCGCCGCGGCCGAGCTGACCGCCTTTGTCATCCTGGGCATCGTCTTCCTGATGACCGTCCGCCACGGCGTCCTGCAGGCCGCCAGCCAGCGCCCGGACCTGCCGGTGATCGTCCTGGGCTTCGGCGCCTTCTTCCTGGCGATGCTCGTGGCCGTGCTGGGCAACTACCTCTACCGCTGGGTCTTCCACTCCACGGCCGTCTACAGCCTGCTGGCCCTGCTGAGCCTGGCCTGGGTGATGGTCCTCTTGATCAACCCCGAATGGCAGTTCCAGTCCATCACCGCCGACTTCCACGCCCACCTGCTCGACCCGCACAAGCAGAACCTGCCCCAGATCATCCTGGCCCTGGTGCTGGTGCTCCAGGCCGTGCTGATCTTCGCCGCCGCCGCCATCGCCGCCTCGACGCGCCTCAAGCAGGTCATGACCCTGGTCCTGTGCCTGGTCCTGTTCATGCTCGGCCTGGTCAACGACTCGGTCCTGGGCGCGTACCTGCGTCAGCACCCGCCGGCCGACGCCGTCTCGGCGGCCGCGAGCCTGGGCTCCTGGCTCCTGCGCGGGTTGTATGGTCTGTTGCCTGATCTTCAGGTCCTCTGGGTGGCCGACGCCATCAAGCAGGAACGGCCGATCCCGCTGAGTTTCGTCCTCGTCGCCAGCGGCTACAGCCTGGCCTACACCGCCGCGCTGCTCGCCCTGGCCGTCCTGCTCTTCCAACGCCGGCAGGTCGGCTGATTCACCTGCGACTACTGAACCTGAGCCAACGCCCCGGCCGGCAGCGCCGGCGGTGACGTCGGCTTCGGCCGCAGCGCCCCGCGACCCGACCCGCCGCGCCCGATCTGCGCCTCGGCGTGCTCGATCTCCTCGCCCGCTCGCACCAATCGCGCCGAGTTGAAGATCACCAGCACGCCGCTGAGCAGGTGCAGCACCGCCGCCAGCCACGGCGCGATCTTCCCCGCCACCGCCAGACCGCCGAACAGCAGGATGAACACCAGCCCGATCAGCATGTTCTGCATGATCACCGCATAAGTCCGCCGCGACAGGTCGATCAGGAACGGGATCCGGTTGAGGTTGTTGTTCATCAGCGCGATCGTCGCCGAGTGGATCGCCACGTCCGACCCCGCCGCCCCCATCGCGATCGACACGTCGCCCGCCGCCAACGCCGGCGCGTCGTTCACGCCGTCGCCCACCACCGCCACCCGGTGACCCGCCGCCTTGAGCTCGTCGACCATCTCCAGCTTCTGCTGCGGCAAAACCTGGGCCTTGTACTCCGTGTGCATCTGGGCCGACACGCGCTTGGCCACGCTCTCGCGGTCGCCGGTGACGATGAAGATGCGCTTGAGCCCCAGCTCGCGCAGCCGATCGATCGCCGCCGGCGCCTCGGCCCGCGTGTTGTCCGCCAGGCCGATCCACCCCAGGAGCTTGCCGTCACGCACCACCACCAGCACGCTGAGCCCCTCGGCGTCCGGCCCCTCGATCGCCTGCTTGACCCACGCCTCCGAGGCCGCCTCAAGCCGGCTCTGGGCCCTGGCGCCCAGGAACCATTCGGGCCGGCCGACCAGCACGCTGCGGCCCTCGAGCTTGGCCGACACGCCCTTGCCCGCCGCCTCGCTGAAGTCCGCCGGATCGGGAAGGTTCAGCCGCGCCTTGCGCGCCACCGCCGTCACCGCCCTGGCCACCGGGTGACGACTGTTCTGCTCCACCGCCGCCGCCGCACGCAGCAGGTCCACCGCCTCGACGCCCGTCGCCGGCGACAGCCGTGTCACTTCCAGCTCACCCGTCGTCAGCGTCCCGGTCTTGTCGAAGATCATCGCCGTCAGGTTCCGCGCCGACTCAAGGTCCAGCACGCTCTTGACCAGCACGCCCAATCGCGCCGCAGCCGACAGCGCCGCCACCATCGCCGTCGGCGTGGCCAGGATCAGCGAGCACGGGCAGGCGATCACGAGCATCGCGATCGCCCGGTCCCACGCCCCGTCCGGATCCTTCCTGACCGTCAGGAACAGCACGATGCCCACGATCATGAGGATCGTCGGCGTGTACCAGGCTGAGTACCGGTCGATCACCCGCAGAATGGGGATCCGCGTCGCCTCCGCCTGCACGATCAGTTCCTTGACTCGGCCCAGCGTCGTGTCCTGCCCAGCCTTCGTCACCTGGATGTCCATCACCCCGGTGAGGTTGATCGTCCCGCTAAAGACGTCCTCCCCCTCGCTCTTTTCCGCCGGGATCGACTCACCCGTGATCGACGCCTGATTCACCGTGCTCGTGCCGCGCAGCACGATCCCGTCCGCCGGGATGTTGTCCCCCGGCCGCACCCGCACCGTGTCCCCCGGCCGCAGCACCGCCGCGTCGACTTCCTGTTCCTGTCCTTCCGCGAGCTTGCGCGCCCGCGTCGGCGTGATCTTGATCAGCGACTCGATGCTCGCCTGCGCCCCCAGGGCCGTCCGGCTCTCGATCAGCACGCTGATGATCGTGAAGAACGCCACCGACCCCGCCTCGAGGTACGCCCCCTTGACGATCGCCGCCAGCACCGCCAGCGCGATCAGCTCCTGGAAGTGCATGTGCCCCTCGATCAGGTCCCGCGCCGACCCGACGACCAATGGCATCCCCAGCAGCACCGCCGCCCCCGCCGCCAAAAGGGCCGAGTGCATCGGGCTGTCGTAGATGAACCTCGCCGCAAACGCGCACAACAGCAGCGTCCCGCCCAGCAGGGTGGCAAGGATCTGCAGGCTCATCTTCCCTTCCTGGTTGCCCAGGTGCAGGTGGTCGTGCATGTGCTGGTGACCAACGGCCATGGCGGGGGCACTCCGGGGGTCCTGGGGAACGAGCGGTCAGCTTGGCGTAGCGACTTATCTTATCACGCGGCGCGATGGTCCTGCCGGACCCGGCCACACGCAATTCTCTGTACGTCCCG
>JADZET010000319.1 GCA_020850375.1 Phycisphaeraceae bacterium
CGACGGCGACGGGTCGTTCTGCATGACGGCCATGGAGATGACCACGGCGGCGCAGTACGGGATCAAGGCCAAGACCATCATCCTCAACAACGACTTCCAGGGGATGGTCAAGCAGTGGCAGGATTTGTTCTACCAGGAGCGGTACAGCCACACGCAGATGCACAACCCGAACTTCGTGGCGCTCGTCGAGGCCATGCACTGCAAGGGCTTCCGCGTGACGAAGAAGGCGGACCTTCCCGGGGTGATGGCTGAGTTCCTGGCCCACGACGGGCCGGCGGTGCTCGACGCGATGGTCGAGAAGAACGAGCACGTGTACCCGATGATGCCGGCGGGCAAGACGGTCGAGGACATGGTGCTGGGAAATTTCGAGTGAGCCAACGGGCGCCGCGCGGCCTTGAGATGCCTCAAGCCTACGATCAGTCGAGGGTCGGGAGGGACGCTGACTATGGCGAAGAAGGGACGACAGGTTCAGTGGTACCGCACGCCGGTGGACCCGCAGTTGCTCAAGGCGCTCAGCCAGCGCAGTGACGTACGTGGGTTGATGCAGGCCATGGGCTACCTGGGCCTGTACGCAGCGACGGCGGGGCTGTCGCTGTATGGCGTGGGTCGGTGGCACCCGGCGGCGGTGGCGGGGATGGTGTTCCTGCACGGGACGGTGGCGGCGTTCATGATCAACGGCGTGCATGAGCTGGGGCATCGGACGGTGTTCCGGACGGCGTGGCTCAACGGCGGGTTTGAGCGCGTGCTGGCGTTCCTGGGCTGGATCAACCACGAGCTGTTCACCCTCAGCCACAGCCGGCACCACGCCTACACGCTGCACCCGCCGGACGACCTGGAGGTGGTGCTGCCGATCAGGCTGATGGCCCGACAGTTCGTGCTGCGCGGGGTGGTCAACTGGCCCTCGGCGCGGTGGATCGCGCAGCAGACCTGGGCGAAGGCACGCGGACGATTCGAGGGCGAGTGGGAGCTGACGATCCTGCCGGCGGACAAGCCCGAGAAACGCCGGCCCGTCGTCCGCTGGGCGAGGATCCTGCTGGTGGGGCATGGGCTGATCGTCGCGGCGTCGGTGACGATGGCGTTGCTGACCGGCTGGCCGGGCTGGTGGCTGGTTCCGGTGCTGGTGACGCTGGCGCCGTTCTACGGCAACTGGCTGTTCTGGCTGTGCAACAACACCCAGCACATCGGGCTGATGGACAACGTGCCGGACTTCCGCCTGAACTGCCGGACTTTTTTGGTCAATCCCGTGGTGGGGTTCCTCTACTGGCGGATGAACTACCACACCGAGCACCACATGTACCCGACGGTGCCCTGCTACCGATTGGCGGCGCTGCACCGGGCGGTCCGGCACGATCTGCCGCCCTGCCCGCGCGGGATCGTGGCCTGCTGGCGGGAGATCCTGGCCATCCTGCGCAAGCAGGAGGCGAACCCGGCGTATCAGCACCACGCCGTCCTGCCTGAGAGCAGCCCGGCACGGACGGGCGGGCCGGTTCCGTCACCGGCCGGGGGTTGAGGCCGTCCAGGCCGCGCGGTCAGCACAGACGGAACATCTCCACGCTCGCAAAAAACATCCACCCCCGACTCCCTTGAGCCGGGGGTGTTTCTGTCCGTTGATATGAAAGTCGGGTCGTCGTGCGATCGGAACAAGTTGCCGGACTCGAGCCCGTCCAAGGGCGTGGGCGGTTCTTCGCCCCGGGGTCGCCTGCCATGCATGCTCGCCTGCTGATCGTGGTCGGACTGAGCCTCCTGAGCTGCGGTGATGTCTTGGCGGGGCCGATCACGCCCAACGAAGTCAAACCCCCCAGGGGCGTGCGGCCGGCGGCGGAGCCGATGGCGCCCCGGGCGGTGACGTCCAATCTGACCGATCTATCGTGGCAAGGGTCAGGCGACGTCCATCTGGCGTCGGCCGGCGATCTTGAATGTCTCAGCCCGGGGAGCGAGATGCCGCAGACGAATGATCCGTCGCCCTATCCGGCGATGGCTGACGGGCAGGCTGGCATCCAGACTTGGGAACCGAATCACCACCTCGAGCCGATGTCCCCCCTGCCGATGGTGAGCGACACCGCGCCCGCTGTCGAGGTCAGCCGATCGGCCGAAGTGACCGATCTCACCCACTGAGCGTCTGGACGGGTTGGCCGGGCAGTCGCAGGTCCTGGACGTGCAGGTCGACGCCGGGGCGGCCCATGTAGGTTGAGACCTTCGCCTCGACGGCCGCGTCGACCTGCTGCCCGACGGCCCAATCATCCGCCCGGTGGCCCTGATTAAATCCCACCGCCCAGCACTGCCTGCCCCCCCCGCCGGGGGAGACGGCGTCGCCCGCGTCGGAACGCAGCAGCAGTCGCATGTGCCTGCCGGCGACGCCGACGCGCTGCGGGGGCTGCGCCACGCGCACATCCGTCAGGCAGAAAATCGGCGCCGGGTTGCCCCGGCCGAAGGGGGCCAGGCGAGCGATCTGGCCGACGGTCGCCACGTCCAGGTCCTCGAGCCGGCACGACAAAGCAAGATGGAGCGGCCGGGCCAAGTCGTCGGGGGCGAGGATCTGGTTGACCCGCTGGACCATGGCGTGTCGGAAGGCGTCGATGTTCTGCGTCATCAGCCGTAAGCCCGCGGCCATGGCGTGGCCGCCATGCGATTCGAGGTGCTCGGTGCAGGAGGCGAGGACCTCGTGCATGGGCACGCCGTCGACGCTGCGGCATGAGCCGTGGGCTTTGCCGTTGTCGAGGCTGAGCATGACCGTGGGGCGGCTGAAGGCGTCGACGAGGCGGCTGGCGACGATGCCCATCACGCCGGGGTGCCAGTTCTCCTTGCCCAGGACAATCGCGCGGCAGTCGGGCTGGTCGAAGCCTTGGTCGACGACCATCTGGCGGGCTTCCTGGAAGACCTCCTGCTCGACCTTGCGGCGTCGGTCGTTCTCCTTGCAGAGGAACTCGGCGATGCGGAGTCCCTCGTCGGGGCCGGCCTCGGTGAGCAGCTTCAGGGCG
>JADZET010000320.1 GCA_020850375.1 Phycisphaeraceae bacterium
CCGCAGTCCTCGCTGCACGCCCCGACCTTGGAGGCGACGATCGAGCAGAACTTGACCGACCGGCCGAACCGCTGGATGCGGATCTTGTTGGCCCAGAAGAACAGGTCGAACAGGTCGTCGCCCTCGACGGCCGTCAGCTCGCGGGCCTCGTCGAGCGAGAGGTCCCGCCCGCTCAGGACGAAACCAGCCAGTTCGGCGATGCGCTGCGTGGAGGTCTGTGTCGCGAAGGTGGTCATGGGGGATTAACTGCCTGTGGGGAGAGAGTGTGAGGCATGATGCATGCAGGCCATGCTGTGCCGATCCGCGTCGCACGATCATCGCGGCCCGCGGGTGTTCCGCTCGTTGCGGCGGTTGTCCTGCTGCATCTGCCGGAAGATCTGGTCGATGTCGACGATCTGCAGCGGCTCCATGCGTTTGCGGCTGGTGTCGATGCGGTAGATCAGGAGTTTTCGCTCGCGGTTGTCGATGACGAACAGGCCGTCCTCGTTGTTCCGCGTGCGGGCGGTCAGGAAGCTGTACTGGTCGGCCGTCAGGAGCATGTTCGCCTGCGCGGCCGGCAACAGGTCGGGCTGGTGGCGCTGGAGCTGCGCGATCAACAGCCCGGCCAGCAGCAGGGCCGAGGCCAGCAGGCCGTAGCACGCGAGCGTGATTCGGGTTGTGCTTTTCATGGTGGGCGTCCGGGACGAAGGCTGGATCAGTCAGACGACCGTGTCATCGCGCCGGCCGCAGCTGCACGTCCTCGGGCAGGTTGCGGCGGTCGATGAGGTTGAAGGTGTTGTTGGCCGAGCTGAACGTCAGCACCGCCACGTCGCCGGAGCGGAGGTCGATGATAAAGACGTTCTGTCCGCTGCCGCTGCTGGGCTCGCCGGTGAGCATGGCGAAGTCGCCGCCGCGGCTGATCGACTGGGCCATGAGCGTCCGCTCGGGCCAGAGCACCGTCAGCACCAACGCCGCCAGCAGCACCACGTTGACCACCGCCAGGATGGACAGGGATCGTTGGGTCATTTCGGATCTCCTTGCCAGGCTTGACGCCATGGCTCGCTGAGCACGCGCGACGCCACATCCACCCCACGCCGCCGTGCCGGCCGACTCACTCGCTCCGCGAGACGCCCCCGCCCGGCCACCAGAGATTGAAGATCCCGATGGCCAGCGCCAGCAGCCCGGTCAGGATGACCGTCCCGCCGCCGCTGTCCTGCGCGGAACTCGACGCAGCCAGAATCTGAGGCCCAAGCCACGTCCCGAGCAGCACGATGCCGAGCGTCTTTTTCAAGCGAGTGGCCTCCCATTGGGCGGAATCGACGGCCATGCTCGTCGTCCGCCGGTCAGGAGGATGATACCCCTGGCGAAGGTGGGTGTAAACGTAAAAAGGGCGGACAACATTTTGCGCCGTTCCTCCCGGCGGGCATCGATCCACGCCCCGCCGGCGACTTGATAGGATGCCGCGCATGAACGCATGCTGGCCCTGCCTGATCGGCGCGTACCTCGTCGGCTCGATTCCCTTTGGTCTGCTCATCGGCTCGATGCGCGGCGTGGACGTCCGCAAGGCCGGCTCGGGGAACGTCGGCGCGACCAACGTCGGCCGGGTGCTCGGGCGCAAGTGGGGGGTGCTCTGCTTCGTCCTGGACGTGCTCAAGGGCCTCCTGCCCGTGCTGATCGCCGGCGTAGCGATGGGCTGGCTCGGCCGGCGCGACCTGCCCGCGGCCGACACCTGGCGCTGGCTCGCCGTCGCCGCCGCCGCCGTGGTGGGGCATGTCTTCCCCGTCTGGCTCAAGTTCCGGGGGGGCAAGGGCGTGGCCACGAGCCTTGGCGTGCTCCTGGGCTTCTATCCCGTGCTGACCCTGCCGGCGGTCATCGCCCTGGCTGTCTGGGTCATCCTCGTCAGGACGTTCCACTACGTCAGCCTCGCCTCGATCGTCGCCGCGGTCAGCCTGCCCGTCACCCTGCTGATCGAGGGTCAGATCAGGCGCCAAGCGATGGCTTACCTGATGCCCTATCTGGTCGTCACCTCGCTGCTGGCCCTGCTGGTGATCGTCCGCCACCGCTCGAACATCCAGCGCCTGCTGGCCGGCACGGAATCCAAGGTCGGCCAGAAACGCGAGTGAGCGATGCCAGCCGTCACGGCTTGGGCTTCATCACCACGCCCACCGCGTAGACGAAACCCGCCCCGACCAGGGTCATCGCCGCGTAAGCGGTCTTTCCCCAGAGCATCAGCCCGCCAGCCGCCAGCAGCACCACCAGCGCCGCGACCCGCAGCGACTTCGCCGCCCCGCCCTGGATGTTCTCAATCAGTTGCTGGTCCTGCGACACCTCGTGCCGGACGCCATAGCCCAGCTTCATGTCGTACTCCGCCCCGCACTCCGGGCAGCGCCCGATGCGGGCCGAGCCACGCAGGTCATACCCGCACGCCTGGCAGTAGTAGACCAACCCCTGTCTCATGGGTCCGATCCTAACCTCAGCAAGGGGCCCTTGGTGCCGAGGCACGCGGGATCTTTTACAATCATCCGCCCGCCAGGTCCTGTTCCCTTATTGATCGACAGGAGTTTCCCTTGCCCGCCACCACCCCGACCAAGCGCCCCGGCATCGTCATCGTCCGCGACGGCTGGGGTCGTAACCCGCATCCCGAGCACGACAAATTCAACGCCATCAAGCTCGCCAAGACGCCGCGCTGCGACGAGCTCTTAAAGACCTACCCCTGGACGCTCATCCACACCTCCGGCGAGGACGTCGGCCTGCCCG
>JADZET010000321.1 GCA_020850375.1 Phycisphaeraceae bacterium
CGATGGTCTGGGCCAGCAGACTCTTGCCCGCGCCCCGCACGTTCGCGTCGATCAGGAACAGCGGCGTCGGCCCCTCGAAGGCGAAGCGGGCCAGGGGCGTTAGCAGCCCCGCGAGCCAGGCGGCGCGATGATCATCGCCCTCGAAGCGGAAGTCACAGACAACGTCAAGGAGTTCCGCTGCCGCCACCTCGGCGTCATCGGCCGTGACGTCATCCGCGATGACCGGGAACGTGGCGGCCGGTTCGTACAACACCCCGGTCTGCTCGTCGTAGCCCGGAGTCTGCCAGAGGCTGCCGTCCGGACGCAGGATGGGCACGTCCGAGACGCCCCTGAGGTGCCGGATACCGGGCCACTCTCCGCGCGCCTCGACCGCGGCGACCAGCCACTGCGTCGGGTGGGTCACGACCTCCTCTGAGTTGTCGCCCCGCCGCACGAGCTGGGTGAATTCAATGAACTTGGTCATCCTCTCCCGCAGTGCGGGCTGAGGCAGCAGCGTGATCGTCGGCGAGCCGCGATGGCGATGGACCGGCCCCCTCTCTGGGGCGTCCGGGGGTTCCGGGGGCTCACGGATCACGCGGACCAGGACGCCGCCCCGCTGGAAGATCGTGTCGTCCGCGGCCAGGGCCGTCACGGTCTCGCAGACCACACGATGCTCATCGGGATCGAGGAGCACCTTCGTCTTACCGCTCTCGATCGATTCACGCCTGATCACCCCCCGCTCGACCTTGTGCTCGGCGTCGCGGAGGCGCTGGAGGATGTCCTGGTCAGACCAGCTAACGGGGAATGGCCGCTGCCGGGCATAATCACGGATCGCCACAAGCCCTTCGTCGTCGCTCAGGCCATGCTCGACCACACGGCACGCGGCGGCGAATAGACGTGCCGAGCCGTCCTGGTGATCGTCCATTCTCATCCGCAGCATCGCGGCCACGCAGGCGCGGACCCGCTCGGCCATCCGGGTGGTCTGGCTGGCCGGACTGGGCCCGGGCGGCGGTCGCCGTGGGTTGGACGCCACCTGTTCACCAAGCTCAGCCCTGACCGTCGCGGCCAGTTGCTCAACCGCCGCAAGGAGTTCGTCCGGATCGACCAAGAGTGGTTCGGCGTCGGACGCCTCCCACTCGATGGCCTCCCCGGATTCGTGCACACTCGGCGGAAAGACCGTCTGCAGCCCGCTCGACCTCAATTCGACCAGCATGCCCTCGGATCGGCTCTTGAGCTTTCTCGTGGCGACAGCCCGGGTCACGCGGTAGAGGCGGTGTGATCGCGGCTTGCCCGCACGGCCGAAGACCGCCGGCGTGGCTGGCAGGAACTTGTCTGCCATCTCAACGCACCGCCGGTGGTCCAGGTCGACGTCGACGAGCCACCCCGAGGGCTCACCCAGCAGCACCCCGATGTTCTGCGGGCCCCCGCCGAAGTGCCCCGCCAGGTCTTCCTCACGCAGCCGCAGGCGCTGCCAACCCTCCAGCCCCGGGTTCTTGCTCCGGTAGGGGATGGGAATGACGGCCCACCCACGTCGGCAATAGGTGCACGCTGCCTCCAGAGGAATCATGCGGCACCCCCGGCTGTGCTCCCCACGCTCACACGCGGCAACTGAATGTCGACCGCCTCCTCCCCGAACTCCCGCCGCACGAACCCCCCGAACACCGTCGCCAGCGTCCTGCCGACGTCCAGCGAGGTGTCGATCACGCAGACCCGTGCCGGCCGGTCGATCTTTGCTTGGGTTTCCAGCCGGACGCGGTCCTCGCCGTGCAGGCTCTCGACCGCCAGCACCGCCAGCCGCAGCGTCGATTCGACCTCGGCCATAGGCACGGAGTCATGGAAGGTGAACGTCACGCTTGAATGGGTCATGGTCGAAATCCTCTTTGCCCGATGGGCAGCCTCTACCTGTCATCTACAGGAATGCCTCGCCGGATGGCTGTTCGACATGGGAATTCGGTGCCAGGCCGGCCGCGCTCAGCGCCTGTCCGATCTGCTGGATCCGCCACCGCACCTGACCCCGGCTCAGGCCCAGCAGCCGCCCAATCTCCTGTCCCTTGTGCTCCGGCAGCAGGATCGCCACCTGCCGTAGCTCCTGCGGGAGCCGCTCCAGCACGGCCTGGACGTCGATTCCCAGGTCCCGCCCAGCGGGCGTTGTTCCATCGCCCGGCAGCACGTCCGGAACCACTTTCTCAATCGCCACGTTGCGGCGGTCGTCGCGCTTCTGAGCCGTGCGACGCTCGATGATGTTCAGCAGCTTGTTCCTGGCGATCCGGCTGACGAACTGCGCCCGGGTGCCGCGCCCAGGCCGATACAGTTGCATCTGTTGGACCACGTGCAGGGCCAGTTCCTGTTCGAGATCCACCACGTCGCAGGTCCGATACCCGTAGTGGCCGATCATTTTGCGGGCCTTTTTCTTGATGATCTCCGCGTCGGTCGGCTGGTACTTCTCATCCCATAGGGGGCGATGCATGCCTTGGCTCCCCCAGCCGCGGGGGAGGAGCACGCATAGGAGAAAGCCAGGACCGAGCGCCCATCAGACCGGACCAACGTAGAGGCAGGACCGCTGTGAGTAAGCCTTGATGGCTTTCACCCACAGCGGACTCCGCGTCGCGGCCGGTCAGCTGTCTGGTTGAATGGATGTAAAAACCCGACGGTTCGTCGGCGTTTCGTTCAGGTCACGGCTGCAAATTCCCACAAGATCGGCACGCCGTGCGACACCTCGATCAGCGAGATCGTGCGGTCGCGGAGGGTGTCGAGGCTCTGCATCAACTCGACCACATCCTTCTTGAGGACATAGTCGTGAGCATCATCATGTGGCCGGGGCTCATTCACGCCGCCACTCTTGCGGCGGTAGATGATCTTGGGTGGCGGGGTGCTGACCGGGTCACCCCCGACGATACGCAGGCCCTCAATCCGCCCAAAACCGATCGATTGCATCTTGTCGATAAGCCACTGCTTGGCCTTTGAAACGTCTGACTTGCGAACAACGAGCGGATGCTTGGGGATTCGTGCTTTGTGCATAAAAACAATCCTTGAGTTGGGTGGATCTCGTGCGACTTTCTCCTGGGTGGTAATCGCGCTTTGGGGGTCACAAGATCAACTTCATTGCGGCCAATTCACCTCGCCTTCTCAATGTCATGAAAGAGTAAGTACGTCCCTATTTTCAGGATTTTCCACGCGTTGCGCCGGCAGCATATCGAACTTACGCGTCATCGACCACCCCGCGCCGTAGATCGGCAGAAAGTTTATATAAAACATGACCAGGACGACACTTGCGAATAGCAAAATTCTCGCGCCGCCGATTTTTTCTGTTCTACCGCGTTCGTTCCAGAGCGGTTGGTATTGACGTAATATCCACGGCTAGCCGAGCTGTGGTGAGGCGTTGTTCTAATTGTCGCCTACGTCACGCCATTCCGTGGGTGAGCAGTCGTACAGCATTCGCCACATCCGTCGCTGCATCTTCCAGTCCGGCTCGGCTGCGATCGCCCGAATCTGCCGTTCCTTAAGCGGGTCACGCCCAGCCTCGACAGGCGGCAGGAACAGGAGCGCCTCCTGGATGCTCGGTGCGAGACAGAGCAGGTTCATGACCTGCGTGACGCGCGCCCGGGTCACGTGGC
>JADZET010000322.1 GCA_020850375.1 Phycisphaeraceae bacterium
ACACGCTCAAACCCTTCATCGACGTCGCCCGGGCCCAGGGCAAGGGGATCTTCACCCTCGTCCGCACGAGCAACCCCCAGAGCGACGCCATCCAGAATCACCCCCTGGCCGACGGCCGCACCGTCGCTCAGATGGTCGCCGATGAAGTCTCCAAGCTGGGTCAGGCCCAGGGCATGCTAGGCCCATCCGGTTACAGCCTCGTCGGCGCGGTCGTCGGCGCCACCAAGCCCGCCGACGCGGCTGACCTCCGCCGAAGGATGCCCCGCCAGATCTTCCTCGTCCCCGGCTACGGCGCCCAGGGCGGCCAAGCCGACGACGTGCGGGCGTGCTTCAACCCCGACGGCCAAGGCGCCCTGATCACCGCCAGCCGCTCCGTCCTCTTCGCCTACGAAAAGACCGACACCCGCGATTGGACCAGTCCTATCGCCGCCGCCGCCGAACAGATGAAGCGTGAGATCACAGCCATCCTCGCCTGACACCGCCGTCGTCCTGTCTTACCCCCTCCCTCCCAGGGAGGGGCTGGGGGAGGGTTGAGCCTAGCCCACCAACCAGCGCCCATCTCCCCAACCAATCGCTCATCTCCCAATCAAAGAGCCCCCATGCCTTCCCCTCGTCGCCGCCTCTCTCAGGTCCAAACCAACCGCGCCCGCCAGCTTCGTCGGCAGGCACGATCCCCGAACGGGTGCTCTGGGGCCGACTCCGCGCCGGCCGCGCCATGGGCCTCAAATTTCGCAGACAAGCCCCCCTTGGCCCGTACATCGCGGATTTCTACTGCCCAGCCGCCCACCTTGTGATTGAGATCGACGGTCTGAGCCATGTTGGACGCATTCGAGAGGACCACCGAAGATCAGCGTATCTCGAACAACAAGGCTACCGCGTAATTCGCTACACAAATGACCAGATGGTTCAGGATCTGGACGCCGTGTTGGAAGACATTGTGCGCCAAGTCCATCGCATCCTAACCCTCCCTGCCTCCCTCCCAGGGAGGGGCTGGGGGAGGGTCGAGCGCCGAATAGCCATGCTCTTTCGTCACACAACCAATCGGCATGCTGCGAAAATCAGGCCTTTGATATGTTTGGTCAGCAACCCTCCCCTAACCCCTCCCTGGAAGGGAGGGGAATCATCATCCGGTCGCCATCGCCACCCTCAAAGCCACCTGTCGGATTTGAACCGACGACCTGCAGTTTACAAAACTGCTGCTCTACCAACTGAGCTAAGGTGGCGGCGGGCCCGGCTTCCCGGGCCTTCGGCCTTCCATATTAACCCCCATCCTCCCGGTCCTCTACCGTCCGATCGGCTAGACCCTCCCGCCCACTCGAGTGCGGGCCGGGCGCCAGCGTCGCGGCCGATCCCGCCATCCCTAAACGGACGACGCCGAGGAGAGGAATTCCTGGCGAATCCGGGTGGTCTCGCGCTGGATGGTCTGGTGGTCCGCCCCCTGATCAGAAAGCACCAATTGGGCCAGGGCCACGGCCGCCTCAGCCTCCTCGTAGCAGGCGGCGTCGGCCCCGGCCTGCATCAGCTCCTGCCGCTCGGCCAGGTAGCGGGCCCGGACGAAGATCTTGACCGAGGGGTTGACCAGCCGGGCCGCGGCGATCAGCGGGCCCCGGTTGGTCGAGTGCGGCAGGGTGATCACCAGGTGCGTGGCCCCGTCGAGCACCTCGCGCATCACCTCGAGGTTGTAGGCGTCGCCGTACAGCGCCACCCGTCCCTGACGTGTCAGGGTCTGGACGGTGTCGAGGTTCATGTCCACCACCACCGGCTCGAGGCCGTGACGCATCAGGATCGCGTCGGCCGTGCGTCCCACCGGGCCGTAGCCCACGATCACCGCCCGCGGCCGCGACGGCCGGTGGAGCTGTTCACAGGCCTGTTCATTGAGCCGGCGCTCCCGGCGGTCCGCCCGGCCGTTGAGCCACCGCCAGATCATCTTCCGGCCGTGCAGCCACGACTCGACGGGTTCCAGCCACCGGAACAGCAGCGGGTTGAGCGTGATCGACACCAGGGCGCAGGCCACGAGCATGTGGTGGGCCGATTCGCTGAGCAGCCCATGATCCCGGGCCAGCTCCGCGAGGATGAACGAGAACTCTCCGATCTGCGCCAACCCCAACGCCACGGTCAGCGCCGTCCGCGCCGGGTAGCCGATGGCCGCGACGATCAGCAGCGCCGCCAGCGGTTTGCCGATCATCACGATCCCCAATCCCGCCAGCACCAGCACCGGCTCCCGCCAGATGAAGCTGGGGTCGAACAGCATCCCCACCGAGCAGAAGAACAGCACCGCGAAGGCGTCGCGCATCGGCAGGGCGTCGGCCGCCGCCTGTTTCGACACCGGCGACTGGCCCACCACCATCCCGGCCAGGAATGCTCCCAGGGCCATCGATGCCCCGAAGACGTACTGCGACCCCGCCGCGATGGCGATGGCCATCACCAGCACCGTCAGTGTGAACAGCTCACGCGATCGCAGCCGGGCCACCCGCACCATGATCCACGGGATGACTTTCGACCCGGCCAGCAGCAGGATCGCCACCAGGGCCCCGAGCTTGAGCATCGCCATCAGCAGCGCCCACGCCCAGCCGCCCGCGCCGGCCGCGGCATGCCCCGCCTCCCCGACCGCCCCGGTCCCCAGCACCGGGATCAGCACGAGCACCACCACCGTCAGCACGTCCTCGACGATCAGCCAGCCCACCGCCACGTGCCCGTGCACGGTGTCCAGCAGGCGATTGTCCATCAGCACGCGCATCAGCACGACGGTGCTCGCCACCGCCATGGCCATGCCCAGCACCAGGCCGGACTTGAGCGGCCAGCCCAGCGCCACGGCCACCGCGGCGCCCAGCAGCGTCGCCGCCAGGCTCTGCCCGATCGCGCCGGGGATCGCAACGTTCCGCACCGCCAGCAGGTCATGCAGATGAAAGTGCAGCCCCACCCCGAACATCAGCAGGATCACGCCGATCTCGGCCAACTGCGCCGCCAGCCCGGCGTCCCCCACGAACCCCGGCGTGTGCGGCCCGATGACCACCCCCGCCAGCAGGTACCCGACGATCGGCGAGAGCCGGAGTTTTTGCGTGATGATCCCCAGGACCCAGGCGGCTGTGAACGCGGCGGCGATGGTCGTGATCAGGGGCAGATCGTGCATAAAACCTCACGGCTCGGGGGTCGACCAGGGGTTCGGCAATCACCGCCAGACGGTAGGGTCAGGGGCCCGTCGTTTCAAGAAAGAGTTTTTCCAGTGCCGAGCGATCCCGCCGCGGTGGGTCAGCCCCGCAGCCCCGGCAAGAGCTCCAGCACCCCGTCAGCCATGAACTGCACGGCCACCGACGCGAGGATCAGCCCCATCACCCGGCTGAAGATGTTGATCCCCGTCCGCCCCAGCAGCTTGTGCAGGCGGTTCGCCCCACGGAGTAGCGCGTAGATCAGCGACGTCGAGAGAAGGATCGCCGCCAGCACGCTGATCCGCCGGAACCATGTCGTGGCGTCCTGGGCCAGCAGGATCACCGTCGTGATCGACCCCGGGCCGACGAGGATGGGAATGGCCAACGGCACGATCGACGTCGAGGCCCGGTCCGGCAGTTCGCGGGCCTCCTCGGGCGTGTGCTTGACCCGGCTGATGTCGCCATGCAGCATCGTGATGCCCATCAAGAGCAGCAGGATCCCGCCCGCCACGCGGAAGGCCGGCAGGGTGATCCCGAAGAACAGCAGGATGCCGTGGCCCAGCAGCGCGAAGACCAGCAGCGCCACCAGCACAGCCAGGCTCGTCTCCCGGACGATCTTGGGTGACCCCTCGGGCGCCACGGCCAGGTAGATCGGCAGCGCCCCGAGCGGGTTGAGGATGGCCAATAGGCTCAGGAAGGCGGTCAGGGCGAAGGACCAGTCCATGGCGGTCGCCTGCGTGGGACGGTGACGTGAAACGGATCGAGGGGGAGATGAACGGCCAAAGCCACCTGTGGGACTTGAACCCACGACCTGTGCTTTACGAAAGCACCGCTCTACCGCTGAGCTAAGGTGGCGTGCGGGACGGCTGATTTTATCGGGCCGACCGCGTGCCGGCTGTTTCACGAAACCGGCGGACCCCTTCCAGATCGACCGAGAGGGGTCGATCAGATTAGCCAGCCCATGCCCGATGGTCAAAGAACCGGTTCATCGGGACCATGCGATTGGCCGTGGCGGGCGTTTGTGGGCAGAATGAAGCCCATGGTGTGGCGATCCAAGCGATTGGGGTGGCTGACCGGCTTGAGCCTAGCGCTGGCCGTCGGGCTGGCCTGGGCGGGCGGCCGCGGACTCCTGGCGGGGCTGGATCGACCCGTGGGCTGTCTGGGAAGCTCATTGACGGGCTACTTCAACAAGAGTGCGCCCTCGGCCCCCGTGGTCGTGATTCGTCTGGAGAACGACGCGGCCGGCTATGGCCCATGGCCCTGGCCCGAGAGGGTCTGGACGCGTCTGGCCCGTCGGATTCAGTCAACGGGTCCCAAGGCGGTCGTCTGGAACCTTCCACCGCAGGCCATGAGCACCACGGCCCCGGTTCCTTCACCGCCGGCCGGTGTGGGCAACATCGGTCGCTGGGTGCTGGCGGTCGATGGCGCCCTGGCCACTCCAGACTCCGCCCTCGAGGCCGCGATGGTTGAGGAGCTCTCGGCCGATCTCGAGCTGCCGGCCCCCCGCCTGGTCGAGCGTCTGCTCGGCCGAGGGATCGAGGGTGAGCAGGTCCCGCAGGCGGTCAGCCTTGGACTGGACACTGCCCGTGCCAAGGCCATGCGTCGGGCACTGGCTCAGCGGCTCGGCCAGGACGACCGCCCCTGGTCGGAGATCGCGGCCGAGCTGCTGCCCAGGGCCAGCCTGCTCGGGTCGGACTGCCCCCTGATGCTCGAGCTGGCCCGGCAGCGACAGATCGTCGAGGCCGAACGAATCGTCGAGACATGGGGCCTAGCCAGGCCCGACAGTCCCGCCAAGCTCCTGACACTGGGGCAGACCACCCCTTCGCCCTGGCGGTCCTCGAATCAAGCGGAATCCGGCGATGACACACCCAGGCTCTGGGGCGTCGGCGTCACCGCCGGCGCCATCGCACCCCCCGACGATTCCGCCATGCCGGCCGGCCTGCCCCTGTGGGTTCGTCGCGGGGACCGCTGGCTGCCGCAGCTCGGCCTGGCCGCGGCCTGCGCCGCCTGGAACGTGCCGCAGGCGGACCTGACGATCGACGAACTGGCCTCAATCATGCTCGTCCCCCGGCGGGGCGAGCCCGACCGCGTCGTGCCCCTTGTCACTCTGCCCTGGCCCGGCATGGACCAGCAAGCGGGGGCGTGCCTGCTCCTGGCCTGCCCGGCGGGCATCCCCCAGGATGATCCGCCGGTGATCTCGCTCGGCGAGATCGTTCAGCTTCTTCGTCACGAGGACGACGCGGCCGAGGTCGCCCGACTGGCCGCGGAGACGGTCGAGGAACTCCGTCAGGCCCTGCCCCGATCGGCCAGGACGTCCGACCTCGAGCCCCTCGCCGCATCGAACGCGCTCGACGCCGCCCCGCGCCTGGCCCCGTGGCTGACCGCCGCCAACGACTGGCTGGCCGAACAACCCGCGCCCGCCCAGGGCGAGTCGCGCAGGCCCGCCGCCCAGCGCGTCGCCGACCTGAGCGTCCGGCTCGACGTCGCGGCGCATGAACTCACCCGCCTGCACGACCAGCACGCCCAGCAGCTGGATTGGCTCGGACGCGAGCTCGGAGGAAAACTCGTTTTTGTCGCCGACGCCCCGGCCCACGCGGGGGAGCATTCCGGGGGGATCTGGCTCGATGTCGCCGTGGCGCTGTCCCTGCTCGACGGGGATTACCTGCGGACGGCGCCGCCCTGGCTGATCTGGCTCGCCACGCTGCTCGCCGGCATTCTGGGCGTGGCTCTTTCGTTGCTGCGGCCGAGATGGCTGATGGCGCTGCTGGTCCCGCTGCTCATGCTGGCCTGGCTGTGCCTGGCGTATGTCTATCTACAGGATCAACTCGGCTGGTTCGTGCGGCCCACGGCACCGCTGGCCTGCCTGCTGGGGGTGACGGTGCTGGGGCTGATGATCAGCACACGGCCCCACGACGCCTACGCCTCAGCCCCCCTGAGCCTCCGTTCGGCCGGCCGGGTTCGCGAGTCGGGAAGCAAGGCCGGGCATGCCAGCGCCGAGGAGGCCCCCGGCTGGACCCCTCAGTCCCTGCTGAGCGTGCTGGGCACCGCCCCCGAGCCCGCGCCCAGGCCGCGCACGGTGCTCTATGTCGGCCTGGCCGGGGTCGCGAGCCTGGCCGAGAAGCAGGGGCCCGAGACCGTCGGCCTGCTGCGCGAATTCCGCGGGGCCATGCTGCCCATCGTCGCCGCCTGCCGCGGGCACCTGGGCCGATTCACCCCCGACGGCATGCTCTGCCTCTTCGGCGCTTCCGGCGACGATTCCCGCCACGCCGCCGACGCCGTCGCCGCCTTCCTCCAGATGCAGGCCTCGATGCGCAACCTCGCCAAGCGATTCAGCGGCAAGGGCCTGCCCGCCGTCTCGCTCCTGGCCGGCATCAGCAGCGGCCCGGTGACCCTCGGCGACGCCGGCACCTCCGACGTGGCTGACCTGACCATCCTCGGCGATCCGGTCCGGCTGGCGGGCCAGCTCCAGTCCGCCAACACGCACGTGGGCACCACCTGCCTCGTCAGCGAGTCGACCTTCGCGCAGACCAGCTCGAACGTCCTGCATCGTCAGGTGGGTCTCTTGCGTCTGCCGGGCCGCATCAGCCAGCTCATGGCCTACGAACCACTGGCCGCCATTGGTCAGGCCACACGATGGCAGCAGCAGTGCGCCGACCTCTCGCGTCAGATCGTCCAGGCCTGCCAGGCCAGCCGCTGGGCCGACGCCCGCACAGCCCTGGGCCAGTACGAGGCCGCCTTCAGCCAGGACGGCTTCTGGAAGCTCTACACCAAGATGATCGACGCGGCGGCCAAGCCCACGTAAGACCACCCGCTCGTCTGAGGTCGCTCGTTTTTTCAATGACCGGTCGAACCCGCGGCCCCGGCGCCCAGTAGAATCACCACGTCCTCAAACACCGTCACCCCTCCGGGTTTTTCGTCATGCCCCAGCGAACCAGCCGCACCGCCGTATTCCTGAGCCTAATGGTTCTTCTTATGACCACACCCCACGTCCGCGCCGCCGAACCCACATCCGCCCCCTCGACCCAGCCCACCGGCCCCCGTGTCCTCCAGCAGCGTGACGACCGCCTGCTGGTCGAACTGCCCAATCGCATGATCGTCATCGTGCAGGAGTTGCACAGCTCGCCGATCGTCTCGGCCCAGGTCTTCGTCAAGACAGGATCGATCTACGAGCAGCAGCACGTCGGCGCCGGTCTGTCGCACTTCCTCGAGCACCTCCTGGCCGGCGGCACGACCTCCACGCGCAGCGAGGAGGAGACCCGCCAGCTCCTGGGCAAGATCGGCGCCCGCACCAACGCCGCGACGAGTCTCGACACCGTCCGCTACTACATCAACACCACCCGCCCCTACGCCGCCACCGCCGTCGACCTGCTCTCGGACTGGATGCAACACAACCTCATCACCCCCGCCGAGTACGAGCGTGAGCGCCAGGTCATCCAGAACGAGTTCGACATGGGCCAGGGCGAGCCCGCCCGGATCTTCTGGAAGGCCACCCAGCAGGCCCGCTACCTTGCTCATCCCGCCCGGCATCCAACGATCGGCTACCTCAACGAGTTCCTCCAGATCAGCCGCGATGAGATCTACGCCTTCTACAAGCGGATGTACGTCCCGAACAACATGGTCTTCGTCGTGGTCGGCGACGTGGACAAACAGACCGTCGTCGACCAGATCGCCAGGCTCTGGGCCGACGCGCCCGCGGGCGAACTGCCGGCGCTCAAGTTCCCCGTCGAGCCCCTGCTCGATCACCCGACCCACGTCACCGCCCGGGCCGACGTGCGTGCCCCGCGCCTCCGCCTGGCCTGGTCGGGCACGAAGCTCGGCGAGGACGGCGACTACGCCCTGGACCTGCTGGCCAACGTCCTGGGCGAGGGCGAGTCGTCCGTGCTTGTCCGCACCGTCCGCGACGAGGCCCGGGCCGTCAACACCATCGACGCCTACAACTACAGCGCCCACTGGGGCAAGGGCTTCTTCGGCATCGACGCCGAGATCAACCCCCCGGAAGGTGTATCCCTCGACGCGGCCGTGGAGACAACCAAGGGCCTGATCCTCGCCCAGGTCCAACGCATCGCCGACGAGGGCATCACTGAATCCGAACTCGCCCGCGCCCGCCGGCAGACGCTCACGGCCGTCCTCCTGAGCGCTCAATCGGCTCAGGGTTTGGCCGCCCGTCTGGCGTCGGACATCATCGCCACCGGCGACCCGGACTACCTCCGCCATTACGCCGACGCGATCGAGAAGGTCTCCGCCCGAGAGGTCCAGCAGGCCGCCCGTCGATTCCTCGACAGCCAACGCCTGATCACCGTCACGCTCCTGCCGGCCTCGAAGGATGACGCCATCGCCGAGCTTTCCCGCCCCGCCGACCCGCCCGGCGCCGCCGACTTCCCCACCGAGCCCGTCAAGCTCGACAACCAGCAACTCCTGGCCCGTCTGGACGAATCGCTGCGTCAGGCGCGAGCCGACCGCTCCGCCCCGGCCTACGACCCCGTCGAGCGCTTCACGCTCTCAAATGGCCTGCGCGTCCTGGTCAGCCGCAACACGCTCGTCCCGGGCGTCTCGATCCAGCTCTACCACCTCGGCGGCGCCCTGGCCGACACCCCCGGCCACGAGGGTCTGGCCAACGCCGTGGCCGAGATGCTCACCCGCGGCACCACCACCCGCACCGCCGACGCCATCTCCGCCGCCGTCGACGACCTGGGCGCCGCACTCGATACGGCGGGGGGGTACAACAGCTTCTACGTCCAGGCCGTCTGCCTCTCCGACGACTTGCCCAAGATGCTCGATCTCGCGGCCGACGTCGCCCTGCACCCCTCCTTCCCGGCCGACCAGTGGAAGATGGTCCAGCAGCGTCTGCTCGCAGCCATCGACCGGCAGAACGACCAGTGGTCCACGGAGCTGCGCAACCGCTTCCGTCAGGCCTACTACGGCGCTCACGTCTGGTCGCAGCCGACCGTCGGCCGGCGCGACGCCGTCGCCGCGCTGACCCCGCAAGACCTGGCCAAGTTCCACACCTCACACCTGGGCGCGTCGCAGGCGGTGCTCGCGATCGTCGGCGATATAGACCCCCGCCCCCGGAAGGTTCAAGAACTGGTTGAGAAGTGCTTTGGGGAGATGCCCGCCAAACCGGCCGTACCCTTCAATCCCGCCCAGCCGCAGGCGCCCACCGCCGCCGCGGCGCAGTTCCCCACGCCTAAACCCCTCGCGGCCGTGCAGATCGGCTTCGGCCCCGGCATCACCCGCAACAACCCGGACTATGCGCCGCTGCAAGTTCTCAGCCGCATCGTCAGCGACTTCCCCTCGGGCCGACTGGAAAACGCCCTGCGCGGCGAGGGGCGTGGCCTGGCCTACGCCGTCGGCGCCGGCAACGTCACCGGCCTTGTGCCCGGCTACTTCGCCATCATCTGGAACACCAAGCCGCAGGACGTGCCCGCCTCGCTCGAGGAGGCCGCCATCGTCATCGCCGCCGTGCGCGACGAGCCGATCTCCGACACCGAGCTCCAACGCGCCCGCGCCGGCGTGCTGACGGACGAATTCCTGGGCAAGCAGACCAACGCCGACCGCGCCTCGGAGCTTGGCCTCGACGCCCTGTACGGCCTGCCCGAGGACGCCTCCGAGCGGTTCCTGCAGCAGGTGCAGTCGCTCACGCCGGCGGAACTCGACACGATCGCCCATAAATACCTGACGAACCCGGTGATCACCATCATCACCCACGACCCCGTCCCGGACGAGGCCCTGAGCCAGACGCTCACCACGCTCAATGCCGCGTCGAAGTGACGTGTCTTATGTGGACTTGATGGCGAACTTCGCCCCGCGGCGCGTGACGCCGCGTTTGTTCGTCGCCAGGTGCTCGAGCACGTGCAGCAGTGTCTCAGCCTGCCCGGGCTGGCCGATCTTCGTCGCCAGATCGTCCACGCTGAGCGCCTGCCCGCCGGCCTGCCGCAGTGCATCCACCGCCTGGGCCTGAAGCTTGAGCACCGCCGCCGCCGCCTTCTTGCCCGCCTCGACGCCGGGTTGGTGGTAGGCGTTGATGTGCACCAGTTCCGCGTAGAAGCCCACCGCCCGCTCGTACAGGGCGATAATCGCGCCCAAGGCTTTGGCGTCGAACTTGTCCATGGTCAGCGTGATCGACTGCCGGCCGCTCTCGTAGAGCGCCTGCCGCGTGCCGAGCCAGAAGCCCTGGAGGAAGTCCCCGCTGGTCGCCCCGGGCTCGACCTCCATGCTCGCGCCCTTGCGGTCCTGCTGCACGACCAGGAAGGTCACGAAGAAATCGTCAAGGCCGTCGCGGAGCTGCTGCACGAAGGCGTGCTGGTCCGTCGAGCCCTTGTTGCCGTAGACGGCGATCCCCTGCTTGACGGGCCTGCCGTCGAGGTCCTGGGCCTTGCCCAGCGATTCCATGATGAGTTGTTGAAGATAGCGTGACAGCAGCAGCAGCCGGTCCTTGTAGGGCAGGATGACCATCTGCTTGCGCCCGTCGCCGCCGGTGGCCCAGTGCCACATGAGCGATAGCATCGCCGCCGGGTTCTTCTGCACGTCCTTCGATCGCGTGAGCCGGTCCATCTCCGCCGCCCCGGCCAGCAGCCCGTCGATGTCCACCCCCTGCAGCGCTGCCGGCAAGAGGCCCACCGCCGAGAGCACACTCGTCCGCCCGCCGACCCAGTCCCACATGGGGAACCTCGCGAGCCAGCCCTGTTTTTGTGCGTGCTTATCAAGCTCCGATCCCTCGCCGGTCACGGCCACGGCGTGTTTGGCGAATTCGAGCTTCTTCTTCGTGTAAGCCGCCTCGACCTCGAGCATGCCGTTGCGGGTTTCCTTGGTCCCGCCGGACTTGGAGATCACCAGCGTCAGCGTGCCCTTGAGCTTCGAGCCCAGGCGAGCCAATTCGCGGTCGAAGCCGTCGGGGTCGGTGTTGTCGAGGAAGTGGGCGGTCAGTTTGTCCTTGCGCCCGCCTAGACCGCCGAGCGCGTCGGCCACGAGCTGCGGCCCCAGGGCGCTGCCGCCGATGCCGACCAAGAGCAGGTCCGTGAACTTCTTGGCGGTAGGGGGGGCGATTCTGCCCGCGTGCACGTCAGCCGTGAACGTCTTGACCTGCTCGACGGCCCTGCGGATGGCCGAGGCGATCTCATCGCTGGGGGCCAGCTCGGGGGCCCGCAGCCAGTAATGCCCCACCATGCGTTTCTCGTCGGGGTTGGCGATCGCCCCCGCCTCGAGCTGGGCCATGGCGTCGAGGGCGTCGGCCATCGGCTGGGCCATCTTCCCGAGGAACGCCTCGTCGAACGTCATCCGCGAGACATCCAGCGACATCCCCAGCGACGGGCAGGCGCACAGGTGCTGACGGTAACGCTGCCAGAGCGTGTTGGCGTCCATGTATTGTTCCCCAATCCCTGATCCCTGACCCCCAACACCTACTGCCTCAGCAGCACCGTCAGCCGATGCCGCTTCCCCGTGGCCGGATCGAAGATGTCCGCCAAGACGAGCTTGAGGGCCCGATCCGGGTTCAGCAGCCCGGCCGTGGGGTACTTCTCCCCGTACTGATTGATGAACCGGCCGAGGCTGAAGGTGTTCTCCTGGCCGATGTCGATCGCGTCGATCTTGCCCACCCACTGCTGATTCAGCCAAAGCTGCACGTTCTCATACTTCCGGGGGGTGCGGTTGACCACGCGGAGCGTCCCGCCGTCGCGGCGGACGAGGATGTCCAGGTCCTCGCCGAGCGGGGCGTCCTTGGGATAGACGATCTGCGACAGCTCCGCCGCGAGCTTCTTGTCCGCCTTGGGATAAGGATTACGGCAGGCCGTCGCCAGGCTCACGCCCAGGATCAGCATCGCCAGAACGAACCCTCGCGTCATTCGAGCAGATTGTGCGCTTACCAAGGGCCTCTCCAGAAAGGGGGCGGATGGGGACTGTGTACCGCAGCTTATAATGCCCGCGATGATCCGCCTCGGCAACCTCACACTCGACGTCCCCTTCTACCAGGCCGGCCTGGCCGGCTACTCCGACGCCGCCATGCGCCTCGTCGCCCGCCGGCACGGCTGCCCCTATTGCGTGACCGAGGCCATGCTCGACGTCTTCCTCATCCAGGGCGGCAAGGGCCTCAAGGCCGCCGAGCTCGACCCCGACGACCACCCCATCGCCGGCCAGCTCATGGGCTCCCACCCGGCTGACATCGCCCGGGCGGCCAAGATCCTCGTCGGGCTAGGCTACGACGTGATCGACGTCAACCTGGCCTGTCCCGTCAAGAAGGTCCGCAAGCGCAGCCGCGGCGGACACCTGCTCTGCCAGCCCCAGGACGCCATCGCCATCCTCGACGCCGTCCGCCAGGCCGTCCCCCCGGAAGTGCCCACCACGGTCAAGCTGCGCCGCGGCACGGACGACAGCCCCGAGGCCGAGCGAGATTTCCACCGGATCTTCGAGAAGGTGATCGAGTACGGTTACGCCGCCGCCACCGTCCACCCCCGCAGTGTCGTCCAGAAATACCTCGGCCCCTCGCGATGGGAGTTTCTGCGCAACCTCGTCCGGCAGTACACCTCCCCGGCATTTGCATCACCACCGGGCTTCCAGATCTTCGGCTCCGGCGACATCTGGACCGCCGCCGACGTCTTCAAGATGATCGAGCAGACCGGCGTCGCCGCCGTCTCGATCGCCCGCGGCTGCATCGGCAACCCCTGGATCTTCGCCCAATGTCACGCCATCGCCGCCGGTGACTTGGACGCGGCCAACCGTCCGCCCACCATCGCCCAGCAGCGTCAAGTCCTGCTGGACCACTTCGAGCTCTCCTGCCGGCTCCACGGCGAGCGGGGGGCGTCGATGATGATGCGCAAGTTCGGGATCAAGTTCTCCCGCCACCACCCCGACGCCGCGAATGTGGCCAAGGCCTTCATCGCCGTGCACACCGCGGACGAATGGCACGCGGTCCTGGACGCTTTCTATGCCCAGGCAGAGCCAGCCTCACCCATCGCACTGGCTGGAAACTAAGCCGTCGTCGATTTCGAGGGCGCCGGCTTCGATGCCGGCGTGGCGTCCAGGGCCGCCAGACTCTCGATCTTGGGCAGCGGCAGCACGGACCGCGGCGTCACCCACTGCGCCGCGGGGTCGGCGAAGCCCGTCATGCACAGATCCTTGTGCCCCATCTTCAGCGCCGCGAGCTTCTGCGTGTAGGCTGTCACCGCCGAGACCACCGTCGCGTGGCTCCACGTCAGCGGCGAAACCGACAGCGGCGCGTTCGTCTCCGGATGCACCTGCTCGGCCAGCACGCCCGACGGCAGCGCGTGCTGACTGACCCAGTCGAGCACGGGCAGGGCCTGTTTGAGTTCCTCGACCGTCCTGGCCCGGGCGATCCGCCACTGCGCCAGCCAGAGCGTGCAGATGAACCACGGATTGCCCGGCACGTGGTGCGTGTCCTGGCTCATCCGGTAGTAGCTGTCCTGGTCGTAGCGGGCCATCCCGCCGAC
>JADZET010000323.1 GCA_020850375.1 Phycisphaeraceae bacterium
CGGGGTGGTCAGAACCTGCTTCATGAGCCGGCCGACCTTGAACTTGACGGTGCGCTTGGGCGGGACCTGCACGGGCTCGAGGGTCTTGGGATTCTGGGCCATGCGTGAGCGGCGCTGCTTGACCTCGAAGACGCCGAAGTCGCGGAATTCCAGCCGGTTGCCCTTGCCGAGCTCAACGACGATGGCGTCGAGGAAGCTCTGGACGATCTTCTTGACGTTGACGCGCTTCTGCTTGGAGGCTTCAGCGATCTGGTCAATGAGTTCTTTCTTGGTGACGGTGGCCATCAGATTTTCCCGCCTTTGCTGTTTCAGACGCCAGAACCGGCGCCGGCCTTGAGGTGAAGAAGAACACGTTACGGATCCTCGAAACCTCGGACGCGGGCCGGCCAACGTCTGCTAAGGCCCGTACGGTCAAGAACTAGTATGCCAATGGCTCCCCCGGTGGTCAAGGTCGCCCATGCGCCTAAATCGGCTATGCTGTCCCGGAATCGCCCGCCATCGGCCGGGGGTGTGAAAAGGGGCAATCCCGACGCCCAGAGGTCGTTCCGCGGGCTTGTTCCCCGCCGGATCGCCCCCTACGATCGGCCGACCGTGATGCCCAACGACGAACTGCACATCATCTGGTACCCCCACCCCGTGCTCCGCCGCAAGGCCAAGCCCGTCGGGACCGTCGACGCCCGCGTCCGGGCCGTGGCGGCGACGATGCTGGACCTGATGCACGAGGCGGGGGGGGTCGGATTGGCCGCCCCGCAGGTCGGGCTGAGCTGGCGATTGTTCGTGGCCAACCCCACCGGGGACCCTCAGGACGACCGGGTCTTTATCAACCCCGTCCTGAGCGACCCGAGCAAGGAAGCAATCGAGCACGAGGAGGGATGCCTGAGCATCCCCGAGGTGCGTGCGAATATCCTGCGGCCCAAGGTCATCACCATCACGGCCACCGATCTCGACGGCGGACGCTTCACGCTGACCAACGACGACCTGGCCGCCCGCGTCTGGCAGCACGAGTACGATCACCTCGACGGCGTGCTGATCCTCGACCGGATGCAGCGGATTGATCGGCTGGCCAACCGGCAGATGCTCAAGGAGCTCGAGGAGAGTTACCAGGCGTCAAAGTAGCGCGATGTGCGGCCGGGCCCTGATTTTCGCGGGGAATGACGATGAGTGAAGAGGCACAAGGACCGTCGGCATTGGAGTCCGGGCCGGGCATGGACCCGTCGAGCCTGGTGGTGATCGTCGTCGGCGCGCACCTGCGGGCCGAGACGGCCGACCGGCCCTTGGCCTACGCCCTGCTCAACCAGGTCCAGGCGTGGGTGCAGCAGCACAAGGAGAGCCTGAACGTGCCGGTGACGCCGGTGGTCTGCTCGGACATCTGGTATCTCAATCAGCCGGTGCTGCACAGGCGGCCGACGATCAGCCTCGGCGGGCCGGGGGTCAACGCCCTGTCGGCCTACTACTTGCGCAAGCTCCAGCCGGCCTGGGTGCGCGACGACCAGGTCATGATCCAGCTCGACCCCGAGTTCACGGACCTGCGCGTCTGTGTCTGGGGCAAGGATCACGCCATGACCATCCAGGCGGTCGAGACGTTCGTGCAGCGCTTCCTCGGCGGCTACCTTCAGGCGGTGGTCACGCAGGTCGAGCCGCAGGGAGGTTGACCGGCCGCTCGGCGAGATAGCAAAATATCACGATTTTCCGCGTTTGATATTGCCCCGCCGCGGGCCAAGAATCATAATATCGCTCCGCAAGGAGGTTGAGTGCCCTTGGCCACGGACCTGGCCCAATCCGAGAACGACCTGCGTCGGGCGACGCAGGCCCTGCGCGACGGGGGCCTGGTGGTGTTTCCCACCGAGACGGTCTACGGGATCGGGGCCTCGGCGGTCCATCCGCAGGCGATCGAGGCGCTGCGACGGTTCAAGCAGCGTCCGGCTGGTTTCCCCTTTACATTGCATGTCGGCTCACCCGATGACATCTCCCGCTGGGCGGACGTCGACGGGCCGGTGGTGCGCCGACTGATCCGCAAGCTGCTGCCCGGGCCGGTGAATCTTGTGCTGGACGTCTCGGACGACCGTCGGGCCGAATCGCTCAGCCAGGCGGGGCTGTCGCCGGGGAGTGAGGGTCTGATTTACGACCGCGGCACATTGTCAGTCCGCTGCCCGGACCATCCGTTGGCCCAGCGGGTGCTCAGCGAGGCGGGCGTGCCGGTGATGGCCGGGAGCGCCGGCCGGCCCGGCGAGCCGCCCGCGGTGACGGCGCAGCACGCGATGGACGCCACGCGAGGCGTCGGGGAGGTGGTCGTGGACGGTGGGCAGTGCCGTTACGGCACGCCCTCGACGATCATCCGCGTCCGGCAGACGGACAAGGGCCAAACCATCGCCGTCGAGCGCGAGGGGGTCTATGACCACGCCTACGTGCAGAAGGTCCTCCGCCGGACGATCCTGTTGGTCTGCTCGGGCAACACCTGTCGGTCGCCGATGGCTCAGGGGCTGGCGCGGCAGATTCTGGCCCGGCAGACAGGTTTGAAAGAGTCCGAACTCGAGTCGGCAGGCTGGCGTATCGAGTCGGCGGGCCTGTACGCCGCGCCGGGAGCGCCCGCCAGTGCGGAGGCCGTCGAGGCCCTGGGCCGGCAGGACCTGGACATCCGCGGCCATCGCGCCCGGATGCTGACCCCCGCGATGATCCGCGAGGCCGACGTGATCTACGGCATGACCCGGGCCCACGTGCAGGGCGTGCTGACGATGGACCCGTCGGCCGCTTCCAAGGTTTTCCCGCTGGACGCGGACGGAGATATTGAGGATCCTTTCGGGGCGGACGTGACGATCTATGAACAGTGTGCGGCGACCATCCGTCGGGGGCTGGAGCAGAGGCTGAAGGAGTTCGAGCCATGAAGATCGCCATGGGCGCGGACCACCGGGGCGCGGATGCACTGCTGAGGATCGAACGTCGGCTGCTGGTGCAGGGGTATGAGGCGGTGGTGTGGCGGTCGACCGGGGCGGGCCCCAGCGACGATTACCCCGACGTGGCCTACCCCGTGGCCAAGGCCGTGGCGCGGGGCGAGGCCCAGCGGGGGCTGTTGGTCTGCGGCTCGGGCATCGGCATGTGCATCGCCGCCAACAAGGTCCACGGCGTGCGTGCGGCCCTGGTGCACGATGAGGTCGGGGCGGACATGAGCCGCCGCCACAGCGACGCCAACGTGCTCTGCCTGCCGGCGGACCTGATCGGGCAGCGCCTGATCGAGCGGATCATCCAGATCTGGCTGACCACCGAGTTCGAGGGCGGGCGGCACTCGCGCCGGGTGCACAAGATCCAGGCCATCGAGCAGGGCCAGGACCCTCGGCTGCTCAACGACGCCGCCCCTTCGCCACCGCTCTCCGAGCCGCGGGTGACGGTCCTGGCCGACGCCGCGAGCACACCGGCCCGGGGTGTTTCACGCGGCTGACCTGTCCGGGCCGCGATCTTCATCCCTCGAAGCGACATTGAACCTTCCGCCCCAGCGCGGTTAAATGGGAAACCGCAGGTCCGCCGACCGCGGCGCGTGGCAACGCAACCCCGAACCGGAGTCGCTGACCATGACCGAACCCACCCCCTCCTCCCCGCACCTCGAACGGATCGATTGGCAAGGCTCGCTGCCCTTCCTGCGTCTGTTCCGCGCCCTGGGCATGGCCGTGGAGCCGCAGAAGCTCCTGGTCGCCCTGGTGATGGTCCTGGTGGTTTATCTCGGCGGGCGTCTGATGGACGCGATCTGGGGCCGGCAGGTGTATCGAGAGGAATTTCGCCAGTTCGTGAGCCAGCCGACCCTCGATCGGTTCGAGTCCTGGCGCTCGCTTCAGACCACGCCGACCAAGGGCGTGTTCGAGACGGTGCTGAGCGAGAAGATCGGCGCCCTGCAGCGGCTGGTCGGGGCGGCGATGGACCTGGACCTGGGGTGGAATGAGCTGATCGAGCCGCGGACGCACCGGCCGACGTCGATGATCGGGGCCCTGCGGGAGATGACCATCTCGCTGCCGAACTGGCTGTGGCAGACGCACCCGTGGTTCCTGGCGATCTATGGGCTGGTGGGGCTGGCGATCTGGGGTCTGCTCGGCGGGGCGATGGCGCGCCTGGCGGCGCTCGAGGCGACGCGGCAGCTCCGGGCGCCGGCGTCGGAGGCGGTGCTGTTCGCCTGGTCGCGATGGGGATGGTTCTTCTCCGCGCCGCTGATCCCGCTGCTGGTCGTGGGCGTGGGGTCGCTGGTGCTGGCGCTCGGCGGGCTGGTCTTCTTCAACGTGCCGGGGCTGGACATTGTCGGGGCGCTGCTGTTCGGCCTGATGCTCGTGGGCGGGACGGTGGTGGCGGCGGGGCTGATCGTCATGGTCGCGGGGGTGCATCTGTTCACGCCGGCGATCGCGGTCGAGGGGGCCGATGCCTTCGTCGCGGTCAGTCAGACGTTCAATTATCTGATCGCCCGGCCGTGGCGGTGGGCGTTCTACTCGCTCGTGTCGCTGGTCTACGGGGCGATCTGCTACATCGTCGTGGGCGTGATCCTGCTGATGGCGCTGAACCTGACGCACACGCTCGTGGGCTGGTGGGTGGTGGCCGAGGCCAGGCCGGGGCTGA
>JADZET010000324.1 GCA_020850375.1 Phycisphaeraceae bacterium
CCGCCATCGCCGGCCACAACGACATGCCCCACAACGACAACGACGTCGGCAGCTTCATGTTCGTCCGCGACGGCGAGATCTACCTGACCGACCCCGGCGTGCACTGGTACACCTCCAAGACCTGGGGCTCCAAGCGGTACGAGATCCTCTACTGCCGCTCGCTTGGCCACTCTGTCCCGCTGATTAACGGCCATGAGCAGCCGCCCGGCGAGCAGTACCGCGGCACGTTGGCCACGCAGGGCCTCAACAGCGGTGGCGATCGCACGGCCGTCATCGACATGACGCACGCCTACGCCGACCGCACGCTCAAGCTGCTCGAACGGAAGTTCGTCTTCTCGCCCAAGGGCGTGCTGCGCCTGACGGACACCTTCGAGTTTTCCCGCAAGCCGAGATCGATCGAGGACGCCTTCGTCACTTTCCAGCCCGTGACGGTCGCCCGGTCCGGCCGGGCCGTGCGGATCGGCAAGGGCAAGAAGAGCATCCGAATGACCGTCATGCCCGGCGTCTCGGGCCGATTCGTCGTGCAGCCGATGGACCAGTTCATCCACGAGGACCGCTGGGGCCGGGTGCTCAACCGGATCGTCTTCAAGCCCGCCCGCCCCAAGCTCCGGACGGAGCTGACCTTCGAGATCGGCGGCCCAGGCGCATAAAAAACCCGCCGGCGGGCGGGTACGGCATGCGGTGATCCGGGCAAGGCGTTCAGCCCCCACGGCGGCTGGCCGTGGCGTGCTTGGGCTTGACGGTCTTGCGGCCCTTGGGTTTGGATGTTGATTTCGAGCTGGATTTCGCGACGGGCCTGGTGATGGCCTTGGCGACGATGCGCGCCGTCGGGCTGGCGACGCGGGGCGTGACCTTGGCCGGCTCGGCCAGCGGTTGGCGTTCGAGCTGGGTCAGCAGGTTCCTCGCCCGCTCGTGGTAGCCCTGCTGGGCCAGCAGCCGGGCGGCCCAGAACAAGAGCTCGGGCGCCTGGGCGTGCTGAGGCTCAGCCAGCACCAGGTCCACCGCCGCCAGCGGGTCGCGCAACGCCAGCAGCTTGGCGTAGATCCGCCGGGCGGATTTGTTGGCCGGGTCCAGCTCCAGCAGCATGGCCAGGTGCTCCATGGCCTTGCCCCGCTGCCCGTCGATCAGGCAGACCACCGCCGCGAGCTGCTGGAGCTGCCGCTGCTGCGGGTCAGCCTGGCAGGCGCGCTCGAGCATGGCGATGGCCAGCGGGTGCTGGTGCGATTCGCAGAGGGAACGGACGCGGGCCTGGATCTCGCGCAGGAGCTGCTGCTTCTCCCAGTCCGGTCCGTTGGCGCCGCTGTTGGCCCAGAAAGTTGGCCGCTGACGATCGGTCAGCAGGCTGATGCGGGCGCGCAGCAGACGCGCCTCGAGGTGCCCGGGCTGAACGACCAGGGCCTTGCGGATCAGTTCGTTGGCGTCGCGCAGCAGGCCCACTTCCAGGGCCAGCTTCGCCTGCGCCAGCAGCGCCCCCGCCTCCTCGCGGCGGCTGAGGCCCTGCGACGCGGCCGATTTCTCCGTCAGCGGATTCGCCGCCGTCTCCCCCGAGTGTTCGTTGAGCTTGGACTGTTGCATGATGCGCTGCCTTAACACGGGCGCCCCGGAGATTGTTCGTGCGTATGAGCTGTATCGGCTGTAACGAATAGGCAATTCACATCGAGCGGTCATCCACCACCTCTTTTAAGCAGAAATCCCCATGCAGATCGGCGGATAACAGGCGATCGTCCACGAACTTACAGCGAAGTCGCGTAGAGATGGTTGCGTATTGTGCTCGTGGATTCCCGGTTATCCGGACGTGGGCGTCAGCACCAGATTGTCTCGATGCACCACCTCCGCGTAGGCGGGGTGGCCGAGGATCTTCTCGAACTGGCTGCTCTTGCGACCCATGATCAGCTTGAGCTCGTCCTGGCCGTAGTTGGTCAGCCCGCGGGCCACTTCGGCGCCCCGGCCGTTGCGGACACTGACGACCTGGCCCTTCTCAAAGTCGCCCGTGCAGCCGGTCACCCCCGAGGCCAGCAGGCTCTTGCCCCGCTGCGTCAACGCCGCCGCCGCACCGTCGTCGATCGTGATCGACCCCGCGGGCCGCTTGGCCAGGCCGATCCACCGCCGCCGACTGTCGAGCCGCCGGGCGCTGGGCCGGGGCACGAACAGCGTCCCGATCCGCTCGCCGGCCAGGAGCCGCAGGAACACGTCCGGCGTGCGCCCGTTGGCGATCACCGCCATCTCGCCTGCCTCGGTCACAAGCTGCGCGGCCGTGAGCTTGCTGCCCATCCCGCCCGAGCCGAACGACGTCTTGTCCTCCCGCGCCAGCCCCATCACCGCCGCCACGTCCGTCACCAGGTCGATCGCCTTGCCCTCGGCGTCGAGCAACCCGTCGACCACGCTCAGCAGCAGCAGCACCTTCGCCCCCACCGCTGTGGTCAGCAGGGCGGAGAGCTGGTCGTTGTCGCCGAAGCGGATCTCCTCCACCGCCACCGTGTCGTTCTCGTTGACGATCGGCACGCACCCCATGGCGTGGAGCTGCGCGATGCAGTTGCGGATGTTCAGGAACCGCTGACGGTGGTCGAAGTCGTCGCGCGTCAGCAGGAGCTGCGCCACCGGCAGCTTGTGCTCGGCGAAGGCGTCATGGAAGCGCGTCATGAGCTGCCGCTGCCCCACGGCCGCCACCGCCTGCAGCGCCGCCACGTCGGTGGGGCGCTTCTTCAGGCCCAGCTGCGCGCAACCCGCCCCGATTGCGCCACTCGAGACGAGCGTCACCTCCACTCCCCGCTCCCGCAGCGCCACCACCTGCCGGGCCACGTCCTTGATATAGGACTGGTCCAGCCCGCCGTTGTCGTCGGCCTTGGGCCCGCGCAAGAGCTGCGTGCCGAGCTTGATCACCACGCTGCGGGCGTTGGACAGGACGTTCTGGCGGATGGCGGTGGAGGGCATGGGAATGGAATTTTCGCGTTTTTTGCCCGGTTGTCGAGGGGGCCGTCGATCACGAGGACTTGGGCAGACCCAGCAGCTCCAGCAACAGGTGGGCGTGGCGGAGGGTCGCTCCCTTGCGGGCCAGGATCACCTCCCGGCCGCGCCGGGCCAATTCGGCCGCCCTGGCCTTGTCCGCCAGCAATGCCGCCGCGGCCGGGCCGGGGTCGTCCGTCACCAGGATCCCCTGGCCGTCGACGAGCGCCCTCATCACGTCGGCGAAGTCGCTGTGGTGCGTGCCGATGATCGTCGGCTTGCCTAAGCCGATCGGTTCGAGCATGTTCGAGCCGTAAAGGCCCAGGAAGCTGCGCCCGACCAGCACGACATCCGCCAGGGCGTACGCCTTGCGCAGCTCGCCGATGGTGTCGAGCAGGAAGAGCCGCTGGTTGCTCAACGGCCGCTTGGCGCCGTCGCGATGCTGCGTCCGCCGGACGATCGGCCGCTGGGGATCGAACGCGTCAGCCAGCTTCGCCACCTCGTCGAACCGCTCGGGCTTGCGCGGCACGAGCAGGAGCTGGACGTCCAGCGGGCACGTGCGGATCAGCATTTCCTCTTCGCCCGGCCCCGTCGACCCCGCGACGATCAACGGCCGAGTTGTGTCGATCCCCATCGCCGCTGCCAGCTCATCACTTCCTGGCACAGCATCCAGGATCTCCGCCGTGTCCCACTTCATCGTGTCCGTCACGCTCACGCGATCGGCCGGCATGCCCACGGCGATGAAGCGATCCGCGATCTCCCGGCTCTGGGCCCCGACGCGGGCGAGCTGCCGGAACATCGGCGCGACCAGCGGCCGCACCCGCCGATACGACTTGAAGCTCCGCGCCGACAGCCGCCCGTTGATCACCGCCACCGGGACGCCCCGCCGCGTGCACTCATCGACGAAGTTCGGCCAGACCTCCAGCTCCACCAGCGCCACCAGGTCCGGCTGCACCGCGTCGAGGAAGCGATTGACCGACCGCGAGAAGTCGAACGGATACCTCACCACCGCGAAGTCCGGCTCATACAGCGTTCTCGCCCTGGCCGTGCCCGTGTCGGTCGTCGTGGACACCACCACTCGCAGCGCCGGCCCGCCGAGATTTCCCAGGGTCCGCACAAGCTGCCGGATCGCGTCGATCTCGCCGACGCTCACCGCGTGGATCAGCAGCGTCTTAGGCTTGTTCGGCCCGTCGGGAAGCGGCATCAGCGGACAATGTCCCAGCCGGGCCTTCCAGTCCGTCCGCCACTTGCCCGTGCTCAGCCACTTGTACCCCCAGATGGGGCTGGCCACGGTGACGGCCACGGTGTAAGCGATGTCGCGGATGATGCTCTTGGTCGACATGGAAAGGGATAGTGTAACGTGCCGCGCCCCCGGCCTCATGCGGGCGGAAACATTGAAAAGCCACCTCACGCGACCTACCCGGCCTTTGGCAGTCCCGCCACGCCCCTTTACAATCCCTCGTCTATGAATCCCCCCGCTGATCCAACCTCCGCGCCGGCCCGCTTCTACGTCACCACGCCGATCTACTACGTCAACGATCGGCCGCACATCGGCCACGTCTACACCACGACGCTCGCCGACGTGGCCGCACGCTATCA
>JADZET010000325.1 GCA_020850375.1 Phycisphaeraceae bacterium
CCGGACTGGGCGATGCCGGGGGCGACGTTGAAGGCCCGTCCGACGCGGGTCAGCGAGTCGAGCAGGACCAGGACGTCCTTGCCGGACTCGGCCTTGCGCTTGGCGCGCTCGATGGCGAGCATGGCCAGGTTGACGTGGCGCCTTGAGTCGTGGTCATTGGAGCTGGCCAGGACGGTGCAGGGGACGTTGCGGCGGAAGTCGGTGACCTCCTCGGGGCGCTCGTCGATGAGCAGGGCGATGACCTCGACGTTGGCGTGATTCTTCTGAGCGGAGAAGGCGATCTGCTGGAGGAGGGTGGTCTTGCCGGCCTTGGGGGGCGAGACGATCATGCCACGTTGTCCGTAGCCGATGGGGCAGAACAGGTCGATCAGTCGGCAGGCGGGCGGGCAGCCGGGGTACTCGAGCGTCAGGCGCGGCTGGGGGTCTATGGTGGTGAGGTTCTCGAAGCTCGGGACGGAGGCGTAGTTCGCGGGGGGCTGGCCCTCGACGGTGAGGATCTCGGTGACGGTCGGGGCGCCGCCCCCGGACGCGCCGGCGTCGGCCTGGCCCCTGTGCGGGTGGGGGTGCTTGTTCTTGTGCTTCTTGCCGCCCTGATAATTGCCGCCGGCGGAAGGGCCCTGGCCGTTGCTGGGCGTCTTGCCGACGCGGACTTCCAGCTGCAGCCCGCCGCGCAGGCCCCAGCGCTGGATCAGGGGCCCGGGGACGACCGGGTCGGAGTTCAGGGCGATGAGGGTCTTGTCCAAGGTGCGCAGGCGCCCCTTGTTCTCCCCGTAGATTTCGAGGATGCCGGTTTGCGATTGTGATTCCATCGTCTTTGCGATTCACGTGCGTGAGGGAGCGAGATCCGGGACCTGGCTCGGGCACGCTCCCGAGTCAGGCCGGTGCGGAGACGGTCATCGGCCCAGGGGCTCGACCGGCCACGGAGGCCACGGGCGGACTCGCCGCTTGGTCGTGCATTCACGCCGGGTTTCACGACACACCCAACGCCGACTCGCCCGGCGGCGTCCGGGTTCGTGACGGTGATCCGCTGCACGCGACGCCGCGGCGAGACTGTCAGACATCCCCTGGCCATTGGCCTGTCGGGCCGGGTCCAACCGGCTGCGACGGCCCCCCTCCGGAGACCCACCAAGCTCGAAAGTGCCCCCCGATCGGGATGATGACTCAACCATTATTGACGCAACGCTACAATGAATCAAGACGGGCCGGCCGTGGGGGGCCGCCCGGACTGGTTTTTCCCCAGCTCCCGCCGACGGGCTCCCGCCTGCATGAAGCGTCCAACCTCCAAACGATCGTCCAGACCGGCCCGGGCCAAGGATGCCGGGTCGACTCGGGGAAAGCCCCGCCAGCCCCGGAGCCCCCGGACGGTGGCCCTGATCAGCCTGGGCTGCCCCAAGAACCTCGTCGACAGCGAGAAGATGCTGGGCCTGCTGGCTGAGAGCGGGCTGACGCCGATCGCCGACGAGGCCGCGGCCGATGCCTTGATTGTCAATACTTGTGGTTTTTTAGAGGCCAGCCAGGACGAGTCGATGGGCGAGATCCGCCGGGCGGCCGAGCGCAAGCTGGCCGGGAGCGGGCAGCGGCTGATCGTCGCCGGCTGCCTCGTCCAGCGGCACCGAGCCAAGATGCTCGAGTGGTGCCCGCAGATCGATGCGATGGTCGGGGTGTTCGACCGGGATCGGATCGTCGAGGCGGTGCTGGGCCCCGCGGCCCAGGAGGGGGGTGCCGCTCTTTCCGGGGTGGCTCGGGACGAAACCTCCGGGGGTGATCACCCCGTTTATTCGAGCATCGCCGCGAGCGCCACGATGGCCAAGCGGGAGCGGGGGCTCAAGGCCGAGGGATATTTTGAGTCCGACGCGGCGCGCCTGAGGCTGACGCCGCGACACTTCGCCTACCTGCGGATCAGCGAGGGGTGCAACCAGAATTGCGCCTTCTGCACCATCCCGTCGATTCGCGGCAAGATGCGGAGCAAGCCCGTTCCCGCCATCCTGGCTGAGGCGCGTGAGCTGATCATGGACGGGGCGTTCGAGCTGAACCTGATCGGGCAGGACACGACGAGCTTCGGGCAGGACATCGGCTACGGGCCGGGGCTGGTGGGGATGCTCGAAGAGTTGGACGGGTGCGTCGGACAGAACGCAGGGGGCGGGTGGATTCGATTGATGTACGCGTATCCGTCGTGCTTTACCGATGAGATGATTGACGCCATCGCGCGACTGCCGCGGGTGGTCAAATACATCGACATGCCCTTGCAGCACATCAGTGATCCGGTGCTGACGGCGATGCGGCGGCGCACCAGCCGCAGGCTGATCGAGACGCTGCTGGAGAAACTCCGCAAGCGCATCCCGGGGATGGCCATCCGCACGACCTTCATCAGCGGTTTCCCCGGAGAGACGCAGGAGCAGCACGAAGAGCTCGTGTCGTTCGTGAAGGATTTCGGGTTCGACGCGATGGGGGTGTTCGCCTACTCGCCCGAGCCGGGCACGCCGGCGGGTTCGATGCACGCCAAGGGGCAGGCGGTGCCCGCGGAAGTGGCGCGGGAGCGCGTCGAGGAGCTGATGCTGGCACAGCAGGCGGTGACGTTTGCGCGGAATGAGGCGATGGCCTCTTGCGGGGGAGAGCTGGACGTGCTGATCGAGGGGCCGGCCCCGGCGACAGCGTCGGCCGGTGTGCGGGGACGCAAGACCAGCGGAGTCGGCCGGGGCGGGAAGCTCTACGTCGGCCGGACGACGGCTCAGGCGCCGCAGATCGACGGGGTGACTTACGTGCAGGCCAGGCAGAAGCTGGTCCCGGGCGAGTTGGTTCGATGCCGGCTGACCGACGCGGCGGGGTATGACCTGGTGGCCCAGCCGGTCGAGGAAGTGCACGTGAAGGTTCGGCTTCCGGTGATGCGGTAGGGGGCGTGGAGTTATACGAATGGTCGGGACGCGTCGGCCGATCGGCGTGGCGGTTGCTGCCACCGCCGTGCCGTGTGCCAGGCTGGGGCGGCCGGGATTATCGGACTCAGGGCATGACATCGTTGCGGGTGAATGTGTGATTTTGCTGGGCGCGGCAAAGGTTGGTGGTATGGTTCAGGTGCGTGCCCTCGCCCGCGAGGAGTTGGCCCTGGGGCGTGCGAGGTGTGGTCTTGAAGCCAGAAAACAGCAAGAAGAAGTTCAAAGCCTGGCCGCCCAATGGTGTGGCGGGTCGGGGTCGTCCGTTCGAGGACAGCGGGCCGTTGACCCGAGGCGAGGCTCCGCAGCGGTCATCCGAGGCGCCGGGACGGTTGGAGTCGGTGCTGGGCGGGGCGGAGGTGGATCGTCCGGCCCTTCGGCTGGTGGGTGTGGAGCCCGAATCGGTTCAGAAGCCGTTGCAGCCGCTTCGTCGGGGCAAACCGATCACGGAGGCGACGGACCCGCGCTGGGTGCTGGCGATGCGGGCGACGGCGTTGATGGAGGGGCCGATCCTGCGGCCGGAGCACCGACGGACGCTGCAGAAGTTGGCGCGGGTGATGGGGCTGTCGAGCTTCGAGTGCAACCTGATCATCGCCATCGTGCAGGACCGGGCCCGCCGGGGGTTGGCGGGAGATGAGTGCCCCGACGCGGCGCTCGAACAGCTGGCATTGGTGCGTCAGCCGCCGGGGCGGCCGTCGTCCGAGCGGGAGGATCGCTGGGCAAGGGCGATGCGGATCGGCGCGATCGTGACGGCGCTGCTGGCGATGCAGTTGCTGCTGATCTGGTGGGCGATCTAGCGGGGGGCATGACGTGTCGTGATGGCGAAATGGAGGGCATGCATCCGTGCGTGCCGCGCGGTGTTTCTCGGTCAAAGCCGTGGCGCGCAGGACGCCTGGGCTACAGCGGCTGTTGGCATCTAAACGGCAGCCGGCGCCGTTCTCTCTGCTGCGTGGGCGGATCGGGTCAGGAGCGGCTGGTCGCGGGGGCGTTTCGCGGGGGTGCGTCGAAGATGAGGTGACGGCCCTTGCCGGCGGATTTGGCGTGGTAGAGGGCCTGGTCGGCCTGGGCGATCAGCTCGTCGGCGGTGGCCGGGCGGCTGTGGTGCAGGGTGGCGACGCCCATGCTCAGGCCCAGTCCCTCGGGCAGGTCGGCGGCCAGTTGCTCGCGCAGGTCGGCGGTGCAGAAGGACATTTCCTCGCCGATGCGCTGGGCGACGGTCTGGGCGCGGTCCAGTCCGGTCTGAGGCAGCAGGACGACGAACTCATCGCCGCCGAGCCGGCCGGCCACGTCGCTGCGGCGGCAGTTGGCCTCGAGAACGCGGGCGGTACGTTGGAGCACCTCGTCGCCCTTCTGGTGGCCGAGTTTGTCGTTGCAGAGCTTAAAGCCGTCGAGGTCGATCATGATCGCGGCGAGGTCGTGGCCGTAGCGGCTGGCCTCGGCGAAGGCGCGTTCGAGGAACTGGTTGAAGGACCGACGGTTGGCCAGGCCGGTCAGGGGGTCGGTGGCGGCCATGGTCTCGAGTTTCCTGACGGCCTCCTCGAGCTGGCGGTTCTTCATGCGCAGGGCGGTGAGTGTCGAGGCGAGCTGGGCCTGGAGGCGGACGTTCTCCTGCTTGGTCCGCCAGACGACCAGGGTCTTCTCGACAATGACCGGCAGGGCGAAGAGGTAGTCGCCGGCCTTGACCAGATAGTCCGACGCGCCCATGCGGATGGCCTGCATGGCGTGCTCGGCCCGGCGCTGGTTGGTGACGATGATCACCGGCAGCTCGGGCTTGCAGTCGAGCAGGAGGCGCAGGAGATCGAGGCCGGAACCGTCGGCCAGGTCCAGCTCGGTCAGGGCGATGTCGATCCGCGTCAGGTCCACGGTCAGGGCGTCGGCCAGGCTGTTGCAGCGGGTGACGGCCCGCAGGCCGAAGTGCTGCTGGAGGATGTCGGCCATCCGCGTGCCGGTTTCGGCATCGGATTCGACCAGCAAGAGATTGGGCAGGTTATTATCGGTCATGGCTACTTCGCGGCGTGTTGGGGATGTTTTTTCCACCGGCCGCAGCGGTTGCATCGGCCGGAAATGAGCGGGAAATAACTTGTCCAGCCGGGACAGGCGGTAAACCTTGACAGACTGGAGCGGGCAAACGGCTCGGGCGCTTTAGGCAGGCGTTGGCTTGCGGTTGGTGGAGGGCGGCGGCTAGACTGCGCGGGATGAAGGGCGGGTCAGGACATGGTGTCTGCCGGTCGGCCGGGGCGGCGTTGCTGCTGTGGCTGGCGGTGGCCATGGCGGGGTGCCACTCGGCGTCGAAGTCCGCGGTCAACCCGCTGGCGATCGACGCCCGGGAGTATTCCCGATTGTTCGAGGCCTCGGTGCTGGAGCTGCGCGACCTGGGGTTTGTCGTGGACCGGGAGGACTACCGGTTCGGGCAGATCACCACGCGACCGCTGACGTCGCCGACGATCTTTGAGTTCTGGAAGCCGGTCAATTCGACCATGGGCCAGGCGGCGCAGAGCACGGCCAACCTTCAACGGCGGACGGTGCAGGTGTTCCTCGAGCCGGCCCGGCCGGAAGGCGCCCAGGCGCCGACGGCGGAGGGGGGTGAGCTTCATGCCGGGCCCTATCAGCTGCGCGTCGAGGTGATGATCGAACGGCTCCAGCGTCCGGACGCGTTCGTGAGCGGGGCGTCGGATCGGCCGCTCGGGTCGCTGACGGCGCACCCGCAGGAGTGGGAGCGGCGAGGGATCGCCGACCGTTACTGGTTGGCCGTCGGGCGCGACGAGAGGCTCGAACGTCGGCTGATCGAGCGGATCGTCCGGCAGTCCTTCAAGCTCAAGCGCGATGGCGGGACGGGGGAATGACGGTTGGCTGAATCACAAGGCAAGGGAAAGGCGGTCGGCGTGGCCAAGACGATCAGGCTGGGGCATTCCCCGGACCCCGATGACGCGTTCATGTGGTTCCCCCTGGCGAACTTCACCGGGCCCGACGGCACGCGCTATCGGCCCCGGATCGACACGCGGGGATACGAGTTCGTGCACGTGCTCGAGGACATCCAGTCGCTCAACCAGCGGTCCGAGCGCGGGGAGCTGGAGATCACGGCCCTGTCGATCCACCAGTACCCGTTCGTGGCGGACAAGTACGTGCTGACGGCCTGCGGGTCGTCGATGGGGGACGGGTATGGGCCGATGGTGGTGGCCAAGGACGGCCCCCGGAAGAATGCGCTCGGCAAGGCGGAAGGCTGGGAAAAAGGACTGAAACTGGCCATCCCCGGCCGGCGGACGACGGCGTGGCTGGCGATGCAGCTCTGGTGGAAGGAGCAGGGCGTCGAGGCGGCAAACGTCGATGTCGAGGTTGTGCCGTTCGACCAGATTCTCGAGGTCGTGGCCGAAGGAAAGTTTGACGCGGGGTTGATCATTCACGAGGGCCAGCTCACCTACCGCCAGCAGGGGTTGGCGTGCGTGGAGGACCTGGGGGCGTGGTGGACGCGGACGCGCGGGCTGCCGCTGCCGCTGGGGGGCAACGCCATCCGGCGCGACCTGGGCGAGGCGGCGATCAAGGAGATCTGCGGCGTGCTGCTCGAGTCGATCCGCTACGCGCTGGCGCACCGGCAAGAGGCTGTGATGTTCGCCCTGCAGTGGGCACGCGGGATGGACGGAGGGTTGGCGGACGAGTTCGTGGGGATGTACGTCAACGACTGGACGCTGGACTACGGGCCGCGCGGCAGGCAGGCGATCGAGCGGCTGGTGCGTGAGGGGATCGAGGCGGGGCTTGTGCCGGACCGGGGGCGGGTCGGCATCGTCTCGGGCTGATCTGCTGATCGGTTGCGACGATCTATAGCTGAACTCAGAGCGTCAGGAGCTCGGCCCGGTGGCGGGTTGCGTTGTGGGCTGCGTGGTGGGGTCGGGCGCGGGCTGGGTCGTTGGTTGTGTGGCGGGCTGCGTGGCCGGTTGTGTTGTCGGCTGAGTCGTGGGTGCGAGGAATTCGCCGAGCACGACGGAGGCGTTGGCGGCCGCGGCGGGCGTGGAGGGGACCGTGGTGGGTGAGGGTGCCTTCATGGCCGTTCGGCCTGCGGCGGCGGACGGGTCGGAGTCCATCAAGGAGGACTCGGCAGGGGTTGCTGAGCGTGCGCGGGCTGGCACGGGCTCCTGGGCGCGCAATTCCCCACGGGCGGTCTCGAACCTGCGGGTGGCTTTGGCGACCGTGTCGCCGGCGATTTCTTGGCCGGCGAGCTGCTCCGCGGACAGCGCGGCCGGGGCGTCGGTGCTCGTCGGCGCGGGGGCGGACTGATTGACAATGCGGTGGAGGTTCTCGGTGTCGACGAGGGTGATGACCAGGAGGGCGGCGCTCAGGACAACCAGGGCGGCCAGGCCCGAGACGGCCAGCCAGCGCGAGACGTTGGTGCGCGATTCACGGCGGTCGAGGTTGGCGATGACTTCCGGGCCGCCGAGAAGGAGCTGGCGTTCGAGGTAGTTCATGGCCCGCTCGAGCAAGTCGGCCGGCTCACGCTCCAAGGGCGTGCTGCGCAGGAGCCGGCGGTCCTGGCGGAGTTCCTCGACGAGCCGGGCCAGGCGGGGGTCGCGTTGGAGCTGCTGCTCTAGCTTGGCGGCGTCCTGCGGGGGCAGATCGCCCTCGATGTAGGACAGAAGCCATTCTGGATCGTAGAAGTCGGGCAAGCGAGGCTCCTGGTCAAGGCTAGGCGGCGGATCCTGGTCTCGGGGGGGTGTTTCCGGGGGGGTGGGCGATCTGCTGGCGCAAGGCGAGGCGTGCGCGGAAGAGCCGGCTCTTGACCGTGCCCAGGGGGATGCCCAGGACCTCGGCGATCTGCGGGTAGTCCATCTGGCCGACGTCCCGCAGGACCAGCACGGCCCGGGCCTCGTCCTCGAGGCCCTGCAGGCCCGCCCAGAGCTGGCGGCGCAGCTCATCCATTTCGACGCTGTGGCCGGGCGGCGGTTCCCGGAAATCGGCCAATTGGTCGCGAAGACTCAGGCTCGACGCCGACTCGCCCGCACCGGCCTGGGCCAGAGGGGCGTCGAGGCTGACGCTCTGCCGGCGGGCCCGCTTGCGCAGGAAGGTCAGGGCCAGGTTCATGGCGATGCGGGTCATCCAGGTGCCCAGACTCGAGCGGCCCTTGAAGTCGTGGATGTGCTGGACGATCTTGAGCATGGCCTCCTGGGCGACCTCGGCGGCATCGTCGCGGTGGCCGACCATGCGGAAGACGAGGTTGTAGAGGCGTCGCTGCTGCTGCTCGAGGGCCTGGGCCAGGGCGGCCCGGTCGCCGCCGCGGATGCGGTCCTCGAGTTGGCTGAGCCCGCCAGGCGTCGCCCCCACCCCCGGAAGCGCCCCCGCCCCCGGAAGTGATCCCGGATAGTCGGGGCGATCCGGCTTCTGCGGGGTTTGCGTCGGCATGGCGTCGGGGGAGGGTTTTTCCATGGAATACGGCCGAGGGGCGTTCCGGTCGGCCGAGTGCTACTATGACCCTCGTTCGCCCGGCGGTCAACGCTTGTCGGGCGGTTCCATCACGGGAAAAGCCATGCTCGACCCCCTTGCGTACCACAGCGCGTTAAGTGAGCGAAACGCCTCGGCCGCCATGCAGGCGATCTGGTCGCCCCAGCGCAAGTTCTCCACCTGGCG
>JADZET010000326.1 GCA_020850375.1 Phycisphaeraceae bacterium
AGCCCGGCAGGCCCTGCTCGGCCAGGCCCCGGGGCCCGACCAGCATCGCCAGCCCGACGAAACCGACGATCAATCCCGCCACCTTCGCCGGCGTCGGACGCACGCCCGAAAAGAGCAGCCAGTCCAGCACCACGAACCACATCGGCGTCGAGCCGATGATCAGGGCCGTGATCCCCGAGGGCGTCCACTGCTCGCTCCAGGTCACCAGCCCGTTGCCGCCGAACAGCAGCATCGTTCCGATCAGCAGCGCCGACCGCCAATGCCGCCCCGTCGGACGCGGGGCGCCGCGCCAGCGCGTCAGGCCATACAGGATCAACCCTCCGAGCAGGAACCGGCTGCCGGCCATCAGGAACGGCGGCAGCGTGTCCACCGCCAGGCGGATCGCCAGGTAGGTCGAGCCCCACACGACGTAGATGCACAGGAACGAGGCCACCAGCAGGGGCAGACTTCGCTCGGCGTGTCGTGATGGGGCCGCACCGGACATCGTCAATCACCCCTCAAAGGCGCCGGCGGCGGATCTCTCGCGGACGGCCCGGTAGACGCTGACCGTGATCGTCAGCACCGTCAACGGCATGACAAAGTAGAACATCCCCTCCCGGAAGACGGCCAGCAACTGATCCTGTCCCTCGGCGGACCGCAGGACGAGGTAGAACGTGTACGCCACGTAGTACCCCAGGAAGATCACGCCCTCCCAGCGGGCGATGCGGTGACCGGTGAAGAAGATCGGCAGACACCCCGCCGCCGCCACGATCATGATCGGCAGGTCCACCCACAGCAGGTGATCGGACACGATCAATCCACCCGGCGTCACGAGCGACGAAATGCCCAGGATCGCCAGCAGGTTGAAGATGCTGCTGCCGACGACGTTGCCCACGGCGATGTCTCGCTCCCCGCGCACCGTGGCCACCAGGGACGTAAAAACCTCCGGCATCGACGTGCCCGCGGCGACGATCGTCAGGCCGATGACCAGCTCACTGACGCCCATCGCCGTGGCCAGCGTCGTCGCTCCGCCGACGAACCAACGCGTGCCCAGCATCAGCGCGCCCAAGCCGGCCAGGCACATCACGCCCAGCAGCACGCGCCGGCCCACGCTCGCCCCGCGGCCGACGGCGAACTCGTGGTCGTACTCCTCCTGCACGGCCGGGTTCTTCTGCCGCTTGGCCAGGTAGATCGCCAGGACCGTGTAGCCGACGATCCCCACCGTAAGGATCGCGCCGTCGATCTTGCCGATCCGCCCGTCCAGGGCCATCAGCCCCATCAGCACCGACGCCCCGACCATGATCGGCACGTCCCAGCGGATCAGCTGCAGCGACACCACCAGCGGGGCGACCACCGCCGACAAGCCCAGGACCAGCAGCACGTTGAAGATGTTGCTCCCGACGACGTTGCCCAGGGCGATGTCCGGCTGGCCCGACAGCCCCGCCTTGACGCTCACGGCCAGCTCCGGCGAGCTGGTCCCGAAGGCCACGATCGTCAGGCCGATCACCAGCGGGCTGATCCCCAACGACGCCGCCAGCCGCGACGACCCGCGAACCAGCAGCTCCGCGCCGAGGATCAGCACGGCCAGACCGCCCAGGAGCATCAACCAAGTCATCGGGTCCAGCACGGACATGACCTCCCAGAACCAGCTCGACTGATAGACCTGCGTGGCCGCCTTGACCACCTGGTCCCACACAAAATAGAGGTAAAACCACGCCCCGACATGAATCGCCTGTCCGATCAGCACCGCCAGGCCGTCGCGCTCCATCGAGCCCATGGCCACTAGGATGATGGCGATCGCGGGGATGGTGTTGGTGAAGGGGATCGGCAGCGGCAGGCTCAGGATCATCGCGGCGACCATGATCGACAGGCCGATGAGGCTGCGCACCCCCGGCAGAAAGGTCCAGCTCCACCGCGGCCGCAGCAGCTTCTCGAGCCGCAGGGCGATCCGCGTCCCGCCGTGGACGATCTTCTCGAGCGCCCTGGGTGAGATCGGCCGGCGGCGGATCACCCCCGGCAGCCAGGACTTCATCCCCATCGCCAGCCGCAGCCCGAGCAACCCGATCGCCGCGCCGAAGACCGTCGAGAGCAGCGGGATGGCCACCGGGAACAGGAACGGCAGGGCCAACAGCAGGATGACCGCCGCCAGCCCTCGGCCGCGCAGGGCCGCCTCCACCTGGCCGATGGTCATGCCGCCGCCCCTGGCCTCGGCGAGCAGGGCCTGAAGATCATCACTCAGCCGGTTGTTCACGGGCATGGGCGACATGGTCAGCCCTGCGCCTTGCTCTTGGCCCGCCGGCGGAGCTCCGCCTCGACGAAGCCATAGAGATCGCCGTCGAGGACACGCTGCGGGTTGCCCACCTCGTGGCCGGTGCGGATGTCCTTGACACGGTTGTCGTAGATCACGTACGAGCGGATCTGCGTCCCCCAACCCATTTCGAGTTTTCCACCCGAGGCGGCGCTGATCTCCTGCGCCCGCTTCTGCTCCTCGAGCAGTTCGAGCTTGCCCTTGATGATCGACAGGGCCCGGCGCTTGTTCTGCTCGAGGCTGCGCTCGACCGAGCAGAGCACGACAATCCCGCTGGGGATGTGCGTCATCCGCACGGCCGTGGCGACCTTGTTGACGTTCTGGCCGCCCGGGCCGGCCGAGCGGGCGAAGACCTGCATGTCCAGGTCCTTGTCCAGGATCTCCATCGCCGCCGCGTCGTCGAACTCCGGCACCACGTCCACGGCCGCGAAGCTCGTCTGCCGTTTGCCCTGCGAGTTGAAGGGCGACACGCGCGCCAGCCGGTGCGTGCCGCGCTCCGTCGAGAGGTAGCCGTAGGCCATCGCCCCCTTGACGAAGAGCGTCACGTCCTTGAGCCCCGCCTCCTCGCCGTGCGTCTTGTCCACCTCGCTGACGCTGAATCCCATGTTCTCGCAGAAGCGCAGGTACATGCGGAGCAGGATCTCGGCCCAGTCCTGGGCCTCGGTCCCTCCCTCGCGGGCGTAGATCGACAGGTAACAATTCCGGGGGTCGTACTTGCCCGAGAGCAGCGACAACGACTCGATGCGATCGACCTCGGCCGTCAGGGCGTCGAGCTGGCCGTCGACCTCCTGGCGCGATTCGTCGTCGTCGGCCTCCTGGGCCATCTTCCAGAGCAACGCCGCGTCCTCGACCCGGGCCGAGACCTTGCGGATGGGCTCGACCTGGGCCTTGATGGCCTTGACCTGCTCGACGACCTTACCGGCCGACTCCTGGTTATTCCAGAAGCTCGCCTCGCCCATCTTGGCCTCGAGCTCGGAGAGTTTGACCGTCTTGCCGTCGTAGTTAAAGAGAGTCGCGGACCGTTAAGATCCGCGCCTGCAGGTCCTCAAGGATCGAGGGGATGTTCTCGTGCATGGAAACCTTTCGGGGTGAAAATCTCGGCTTGACAGAGCCGGGCACTGTGCCCCGGGCCCTGGCTCCTAGAGCCCGGCTCGGGCGGGCCAGAGTCATGATCATCACGGCCCTCACGGCGTCGACTGGTTGGGCGGCAGGACCGACTTGGGGTTCACATGGTCGATCGGCTGGGCTGTGGGCGTGAAAGGCTCGGACTTGAGGATGTCGCCCTCGAGCGACGTGCGAGGCGGCAACCCGACGGTCGGGCCGGGCACCAGGCCGTAGCGACGCAGCGCGTTGGCCAACTCGGGATCGTTCGGCCGCAGGTAGTACAGGTGCCGCAGGGCCACCGTGGCCATCTCGCCGTTGCCCAACGACTCATAGAAGCTCAGCATGGCTTCGTAGGGCGTCGGGTCGGCCGGGTCGGCGATCGCGGCCGCCTTGTTCAGCGCGAGGCGCGCGCCGTCGACGTCGCCCATCCGCGACTCGAACTTGGCCATGCGGACGTAATCCTCGACCATACCGTATTCGCGGGCGCACTGCTCGAGCAGGCCGACGAGATGGGTGCTCTTGTCCTGCGCCAGCAGCGACTCGGCCAGCAGGTCAATGATCCCCGGCGTCTCGGGCCCGTGCGGGTTGAGGGTCAGGGCCTTCTCGAGCGAGAGCTGGGCGTCGAGCGGGCGGCGGAGCTGCATCCTCACGATGCCGAGCTGGTAATACGCCAGCCAGTCGCGGCTGTTCTGGGCCACGGCCCTGGTGAGATAGCCCTCGGCCCTGCCGAGCTCGTGGCGTTCGATCGCCTCGGCCGCTCGCTTGTTCAGCACGGTGTTGGGAACCTGGCAGCCGGTGGTCGTCAGCAGGGCCAGGCCGATCATCGCCGCCATCGTCAACCGTCGTAAGCTCTTGTGCATGTGCGGGTCCTTGCTTGCCATGAGGCTGGCGCCCCCTCGTCCATTTCATCTTCCGGGGGAATGGTGACTATCCTAACGTGGAAACCCTCGCCAAGCATGGCGGGCACCCCCGGAAGGGCTTGTCCACCACACCGCGCCGATTCCCATCGCCATGCAACGACTCGCCTGCGTCATCCTCCGCCACACCAGCAGCCGCGGCTGCCACCACGACTGGCTCTTTGAGCAACCCGTGGTCAGCGGTACAGCTCCCCTCTGGGCCGCTCGATCAAGCCTGGCGCCGCAGGCCTGGGCCACCGTCGGACGCTGGATGATGGAGGCGCTGCCCCCCCACCGCCGGCGCTATCTGAGCTATCAGGGCCCGCTGTCCCGTCAGCGCGGCCGGGTCGTCCGGGTGGACGAGGGATGGTGCCTGGGCCGTCTCTGGACGCCGCACCGCATCCTCCTGGACGTTCGATTGCGGAGATTCACCGGCCTCGTCGAGCTCGAACGCCTCACGTCCGAACGCTGGTCGGCACGGGTCCTGCCGCGGGGATGAGGTGTCAGGGCTTCGCGCCGGGGGCTGTTCATCCGCCGCCGGACGGGATATCATGTCATAGACATGTCTGATGATTCGCTCGCGTCTCGGGGTTTTCTCTTCCGTCATCCGTGAGGTGCGTCATGACCAACATCCGCCGGCCGAATCAGGGCCCGACCGTCAGCGACAAGGACCTCCTGGCCAAGGCCATCCCGATCGAGGACCTCGAAAAAGAATCCGCCCCGCCGCCGCCGGACTCGCTCGAACCCATGGAGCTGGCCGCCCCCTCGGTCAGCGAGGCGGACAAGCCCCAGATCAAGCACTTCGGTGCCACGCACCGCCACGCCGGCGAGCAGTGGAAGCGCCAGCCCGTCGTCACCGGCAAGGGCGCCTGCCACATGCGCACCTTCTTCTCCAAGCTCCGTCCCGACGCCCTCGAGCACATGGACCGCCAGATCAACGAGTGGCTCGAGCAGCACCCGGAGTACGAGGTCAAGTTCTCGACCACCACCACGGGCCTGCTGCACGAGAAGACCGCCGAGCCGGCGATCTTCGTGACGATCTGGGTGTGACAAAGCCCCGCATCTGAACCGGTCTGTCTGTCTAAGGCTGATCCGCGCCGCCACGGCGCGGCTTATCCGCTAGACTGACTTGATGTCCACTCTGTTCCCCCACGGCCCCTGGCCCACGGCGACACCCGAGGAAGTCGGCCTCGACCCCCGGAAGTTGAGCGAGGCGACGACGTGGCTCGGCGGGCGCGGTTGCGTGGTCCGTCACGGCAGACTCGCCTTTAGCTGGGGCGATCCCACGAAGCGCGGCGACGTCGCCTCGGCATCCAAGCCTTGGTACACGCACTTCCTCTTCAAGGCCCTCGATCTGGGCAAGCTGCCCAGCCTCGACACGCCGGCGGTCAAGTATGAGCCGCGCCTGGCCGAGCTCAACCCCGAGCTCAGCCACAAGGACCGCGACATCACCTTTGCTCATATGGCCACCCAGACCTCCTGCTACGGCCTGACCGAGCGACCCGGCCAGGCCTACGCCTACAACGACTGGCAGATGGCCCTGTTTGTCGACCTGCTCTTCACCAAGATCTACGACACGCCCCTGGCCGAGGTCGACCTGCGCGTCCTGCATCCCCTGCTGACCGATCCCCTGGGCTGCGAGGACCAGCCGACGATGCTGGCCTTCGGCCTCAACGACCGAGCAGGCCGAGTGGCCGTCAGCCCGCGCGACTTCGCCCGCTTCGGCTGGCTCTATCTGCACCATGGTCGCTGGGGCGACCGCATCCTCCTCGACCCCGACCTGGCCAAGAGAGCCATCACCGATCCCCTGCCGCTGTCGATCCCCCGCACCGCCGGCCGGGCCGCGGCCATGCTGCCGGGCCAGCGCAGCCACGGCTCAAAAATCATCCCCGACGACCACAACGACCATGACGGGGGCTACTCCTGGCTCTGGTGGGTCAACGGCGTCCGCCGCAACGGTGAACGTCGCTGGCCCGACGCCCCCACCGATGTCGCGGTCTGCGCCGGCCACGGCAACGGCAAACGCGGCATGGCCCTGTTCCCGGGACTGGACATGGTCGCGAGCTGGAACGACACCCGCCTCGACGGGCTGCCCGAGGCGACCAACCCCCTGGGCCGGTGGCTTGCGGCCCTGACCGCGTCTGTCCTGGATTGACGTCAACGTTGGGTCCACGGATTCGCGCATCTTCTTAAGAAAACAACGCTTAACGTGGATTGCCCTCGTCCCTCGCTCAGGTTGGCGTCCTAACTTGCCGATACGGCAGCAGTAAGAGATCCCCGCCTCCGCCTCCCAGGGGTTGTGCGCCGATGCCTGTCCTCGTCCAGACCACCGAGCTGCAGCCGGGCATGAAGCTCTGCGACTCGATCGTCCGTCACGGCGTGGTCATGCTGCCGGGCAATCGTTTCCTGACCAAGCCGGAGGTCCAGGTGCTCGCCCGCCGGTTCCCGCACCTGCGCGTCCGCGTCGGCGACCCGCTGCTCGACTCGCTCGTGGAATTCGAGAACGACGCCGACGATCGCCAGGTCGCCAGCGAGGCCCAGCGCAAGATCGCCGAGATCATGGGCAAGGTCAGCCAGCGCTTCGCCCAGCGGGCGGATGTCAGCTCGATCAACTTCACGGCCATGCAGGACTCGGCCCACGAGGTGATGCAGTACATCAAGGACAACCCCGTCTCGGCCGTGCTGATCAACCAGGGCCTCGACGCCGACGAGTACCTCTCCGAGC
>JADZET010000327.1 GCA_020850375.1 Phycisphaeraceae bacterium
CCCTCGACGCCGCCGATCAGCGGCTGGTGCAGCAGGACGCGGGCGTTGGGCAGGATGTAGCGCTTGCCCGCCTGCCCGGCCATCAGGAGCACCGAACCCATCGAGGCGGCCATGCCGATGCAGTAGGTGCAGACCTCCGGGCGGATGAACTGCATGGTGTCGTAGATCGCCAGGCCGGCCGAGATCGACCCGCCGGGGGAGTTGACGTAAAAGTGGATGTCAGCCTTGGGGTCCTCGTTGGCCAGGAACAAGAGCTGGGCGATGACCAGGTTGGCCGTCTCGTCGGTGACCTGGTCGCCCAGGAAGATGATGCGGTCCTTGAGCAGGCGGGAGTAGATGTCGTAGGCGCGTTCAGCCCTTCCGGACTGCTCGATGACCATGGGGATCAGGGGCATAAGAATTCCTTTTCTGGCGACGCCCGGCCCTGGGCCGCGAAGTCGGGCTCCGAACAGGACCGCGTGAGGGGATTCTATCACCCCCGGAAGATCAATCCACCCCCGGAAGATGGGTCCAGCCTCGGAACCCTGCGAGACGGCTGCAGCCCGAACCCGGCCGGGCGCGAACGTGTAGGATAGAGTCGTGCAGCCGAATCTCACAACTCAGGCAGGCGAAAGACCCCGCATCGGACGCGGTCGGCGGATGGTGCTGGCGGCTCGGACGCTCCTGGCCCGCGAGGTGCTGGGCTTCGTCCGGCAGAAGAGCCGCGTCATCGGGGCCCTGGCCACGCCGGTGGTCTTCTGGCTGCTGCTGGGCTCGGGACTCAACCACGCGATGGCCATGCCGGGCGGGACGGCGATGGCGTCCGAGGGCGGGATTTCAGGGGGTATTGGCTATCGGGCCTACTTCTTCCCCGGCACGGTGGTGATGATCGTCATGTTCACGACCATCTTCACGGCCTACTCGGTGATCGAGGATCGGCGTGAGGGGTTCATGCAGGGCGTGCTGGTCTCGCCGGCGCCGCGTCTGGCGGTGGTGATGGGCAAGGTGGTGGGGGGGGCGGTGGTCGCCACGGCGCAGGGCCTGATCTTCCTGGCCTTCTGGCCGATCGTCGGCGGCTGGCCGGGGGCGGCGGCGATGATTGAAGCGGCGCTCGTGCTGCTCCTCGTGGCGGTGGCGCTGACGAGCATCGGGTTCTGCCTGGCCTGGCCGATGGAATCTTCGGCCGGGTTCCACGCGATCCTGAACCTCACGCTCTTCCCGATGTGGTTCATGTCCGGGGCGGTGTTCCCGTATTCCTCGGCCCCGGGCTGGCAGAAAGTAATCATGGCGGTCAACCCACTGACCTACGGCGAGTCGGCCTTCGGCGGGCTCCTGATGGGTCCCGGGGCGAGTGGACCCTTGGGCCCTGGCGCGTCGGCGGTGGTGATGGTGATCCTGACGATCGGGCTGCTGGGTGCGGCCGCGCTGCTGGTGTCGCGCCGGCCGACGGGAGTCGAACGATGACTCAGTTGATGAAACGACAGATCAGCCTGGGCGTGGCGGCGGTGTTGATGCTCGCCGTGTCACTGGGCTCGGCGTGGATGTTCACGGCCCGGCGCGGGGCAGTGGAGCCTCGGGCGGAACTGATCCCGGCCGGTCAATCGGGCGAGGTGTCGTACCTGATCTCGTCGGAGTCGTCTGCCGGCTCGGAGAGCGCGGCGGACGACGCCGTGGTGCTGCCGAACTTCCGGCTGACCAATCAGCACGACCAACCCTTCGGCCTGGCGGACCTGCGCGGCGAGGTGTGGGTCGGCGACTTCATCTTCACCCGCTGCCGGAGCATCTGCCCGATCATGACGGCGCGGATGGCCCAGCTCCAGAAGGACGTCGCCGATAGGCCCGGTCGCGAGCGGGTGCGGTTCGTCAGCATCAGCGTTGATCCCGAACACGACACGCCCGACGTGCTCAGCGCGTACGCCGACAAGTTCGGGGCCGACCAGTCGCGTTGGACCTTCCTCACCGGCACACGCCAGCAGATCTGGGATCTGTGCGAGAACGGCTTCCAGCTCGGCGTGGGCGTCAACCGCGACGATCCCGACATGCCGATCTACCACAGCGGCAAGTTTGTGCTGGTTGACGCGGCAGGGCGCGTGCTGGGGTATTACGAGTCGTCCGATGAACAAGAGATGACCACGCTGACACGGAAACTGGCGGCGATGGTTCGTTAGCCCCGGCGGGGGGGGCTGGAGTTTGTGATGGATCTGTCCTTCCTGCCCGCCGTCAACGCGGGCCTCAACGGCCTGTCGACGCTGCTGCTGGCCGGCGGCTTCGTGGCCATCCGGCGCGGCCGCATGCGGACGCACAAGCGGCTGATGATCTCCGCCTTCGTTGTCTCATCGCTCTTCCTGGTGACGTACGTGACCCACTACGCCTGGCGAGCGAGCGCCACCGGCACAGTTCACACGAAGTTCAACGGCCAGGGCCTCGCGGCCGGGCTCTACTACGGCATGCTCATCAGCCACATCCTCCTCGCGATGGCGGTGCCGGTGCTGGCGATCGTTCTGATCCGCTTGGGCCTGCGGCAGCGCTACGCGACGCACAAGCGGATCGCCCGCTGGGCCTGGCCGGTCTGGATGTACGTCTCGGTGACCGGCGTGGTGATCTTCATTGTGCTGACCTTCTTCAATGCGCCCTCCGGGGTGCCGGCGGTTCCGGTCGTGACACCATGAGCGAATCCACGCCCCCCGAGCCCAGGCCCGCCTTTCAGCCGCCGACCGCGGAACAGTTGCGACGACTGCTCGAGCGATCGAGGCCGGTGCCACCGTCCCGCCTGGCGGCCTGGATGCCGTTGCTGCTGCTGATCGGCGCGGTGGCCGTCATGCTCGCGGCCAGCTCCGCGCCCGGGTCGGCCGGCAGCGCGGGGATGATGATCGCCTGGCTGCTCCTGCTCGGCTGGTTCGTGCACCAGTCGTCGCGCACCCGTCAGCAGGTCGAGCTCGACCGCGGCGTGAGTCGGGTGCAGGACGCCTCGATGCTCCGCCGGCACCCCGAGGCGCTGCGGCTGGCGTGGAGTCTGCTGCCCAGCCTCCGCCAGACGCCGCAGCTCCACGCCCGGCTCGTGGCGATGATGGCCCACGACCTGGCTGAGGTCGGCGCCGACGAGGCGGCCCTGACCGGCCTGGACTACCTCCTCGAACGCGTGCCCCGCGAGCACCCGATCAGCCAACACCTCTCGCTCGAGCGCGCCATCCTGATGCTCAGCACGGACCGGCTCTCCGACGGTGACGAAGCGATCCGCCGGCTGCGGCACGTCCGCGAGTCCGGCGGCATCCCGGCCCTGGCCGCGATGCACCGCTTCGCCGAGCTCTACCAGATGATCCGCACGAACCACTTCGCTGACGCCATCGAGGGCGAGGCGAACCTGGCCGAGGACCTGCGGCCCCTGGGCGTCGAGGCCGGGTACGGCTACGGGCTGATGGCCCTGGCGCATTATCGGCTCGACCAGTGGCGGGTGGACGTCGACGAACTTTCGGAGACGGCTGCGGGCCTTCCGGGGGCGGCCGGGCATTGGTGGTCGATGGCCACACTGCTGCTGTCGCCCGCGGCGGCGGCGGTGCGCTTTCCCGAACTCGGCCAGTTGATCGAACCCCTGCGGCCGTCGCAGTCGCCCTCGCTGGCGGAAGTAACCGCCACGACGCGTGGAAGGGGGGCGTCATGAACTGGCCTCGCCCGCTGGACTGGCTGAGCGTGCCCGGCCGATCGCGCCGGGGCAATCGCTTCGTGGACGCGGAGCGACTGCGGCGCGAACTGACGCGCGACGCGACGTGCTGGCTGGGGCTGTTGGTGCTCCTGGCGGCGGTGCTGCTGTTCGGTGCGGCGTTGCCGGCCGGCTGGGGCAATGGGTTGTTCCTGGTGGTGCTGGGCCTGTGGCTGCTGGTCAACCTCAGCGCCGCCCGCGGGGCCCGTCAATTGGCGGCCGTCTCGGCGGGGGTCGGCGTGTCGCCGCCGGCGGGCGAGACGCTCGGGAATGACGGGCTCACGCAGGCGCCCTCATCGCAACCGGGCGGTTCGATGGTTGCCGCTCCCGAGGCGCCTCCGCCTCCGACGGCGCTCGAGCGAGAGATCGACGCGGCCCTGTCACGCTGGCCGCTGCCGTGGGCCCTGCGGATCCTGTTCTATCACCGGCTGGCCGTGCTGCGTCACCGCCAGGGCCGGTTCGCCGAGGCGTCGGCCGTCTGTCAGGCGATCCTCAGCCAGCCGATGGGAAAGGTCGAGCACCTGCGGGGCGAATTGCTGCTGATCATGGCCGAGTCACGCCTGCGCTGCGGCGACGCGTGGGGGGCGTACTCGGCGCTGATGGAGTTGTCGCGTCAGCGTCTGGGCCTGATGCAGCACCTTCAGCGTCTGGCGCTCCAGACGCGCTACGAGGTCATGACCGGCCGATTCGACGCGGCACTGCACCGACTGGAGGAGCGAGTCACCCTGGCCGAACTGATGCCGGCCGAGCAGGGGGCCGCGATGCACGCGATGCTGGCCACGGCGGCGGGGCGCGTGGGCTGGAAGTCCGTGGCCGAGTGGCTGGGCCGGCGGGCGGAACTGCTCGGGGCCAAGGGTGCGGCCGTGGACCTGCGGGCGTAGATCGTATTACCGCTTGAGCGCCTGCCGCCAGGCGGGGAAATCGCGGCGCGAGGCCTCGACGTCACTGATCGCAATCGTCGCACGCAGGACGCTGGGCTTGTCGTCGGCCTGGGCGACCACGCGGCCGCGCGGATCGAAGACGACGCTCTGCCCGGCATACTCCGCGTGCGGATCGCGGCCGCAGCGGTTGACGCCGACGACGAACGCCTGGTTCTCGATCGCTCGGGCCCGCAGCAATGTCGTCCAGTGCTCGGCCCGTGACGCCGGCCAGTTGGCCAGGACGACGAAGAAGTTCACGCCCTCCCGCAGCCCCGCGCGGAAGAGCTCGGGAAAGCGCAGGTCGTAGCAGATCACCGGCATGACGGTGAAGCCCTGCCAGTCGAACGTGACGATCTTCCGCCCGGCCGAGAGGTGCTTGGGCTCGTCGGCCAGCGGGAATAGGTGCGTCTTGCGATAGCGGACGATCTCCCGGCACTGCGGGTCGAAGCCGACGGCCTCGTTGAAGGCTTTGCCGCCGCTCTTCCGGGGCCGGCTCATCACGCCGCCGAGGACGTGGCTGGCGGTGCGGGCCGCCTTCTCAGCCAGGAACTGCTGAGCGCGCCCGCCGACCGGCTCGGCGAACTTCTTCGCGTCGGCCGGACAGAAACCCGTGGCGTACATCTCCGGCAGCAGGATAAGTGAGCCGGGCTCAACGCTCTGGGCCTGGATCATCCGCCGGGCCTGGGCGATGTTGGCCATGGGATCCTGCCACGTGATGTCGAGCTGGATGATGAGGATTTCAGGCACGATACGATGCTCCTGTCCCGTTAGGTCGGCCGCGATTGACCGGCTCGCACCACGATCGCATGACGCGACAGGGAGGGCAAATCCGCTGACGGGGCCTGCGAGAAAAGATAGAATGCTTTTACACGTTGACTGCAACCACGCCGTCGCCAGTGCGGCGCCGATCAGACGCGCATTCAACCCGGAGGCACCGTCCATGACTCAGACCCCGGATGTACCTGATGGATTCGCACCTGATCCTTCGCCGGCCAAGCCCCGTCACAGGCGGCGGATCTGGCGATGGGTATTGCTGGCGGTTGTGGTGTTGGTTGGAGGGTTCGGCGGACATTGGTGGTGGATTGGCCATCGAGCCAATGTGGCGATCGCCGCCTACGGCGTGGCGGGCCATCCGACGACGTGGCGGCAGCTTAACGACTCAGTTCCCCGGCCGCCGGCGCAGCTCAACGCGGCAGAGATGCTCAGACCTACGTTGGATGCGATAGACCAACCCGGCAGTCAAGAGCTTGAGCTTCTGTTTTCAATCCGTGACACGTTATGTGAGCAGGTCAGACGCTCGCCGGATAAAACCCTGTCGGCTGAACAGACTGCGGGGATGGAGAAGCTGCTTGAGCGGATGACGGAGTTGTCCGAGGTCATCGACGGTGGAATGCGGAAGTCCCAGGGCGCGCGCTGGTATGAAGACTATCGGCAGGCGGTCAGTCCCGACGATCGGACCATGCTTCCAAAGTTAAGAAAAGCGGCTGTGCTTATGCAGGCCCTTGCCTACTACCAAATCACGCAGCCGCAGATTGACCAAGCGATCGACTCTATGGCCCGCATCATGTTCCTGGCCGGCACGCTCAAGAATGAACCGCTGCAGATTGATCAGATTGTGCGTTTTTCAATCGAGATGATCTTTCTGGACACGGCGTGCAATCTACTTCGAGGTCACACTCTTGAGGTAAGGCAACTTGACCGGCTGGCGGCGATTCGGACCTCGAACGACGACCCGACGTGGCTGCTGCGAGCGATCAAGGGTGAAGTGTGCGCCCATCTTACAACGCTCGATGAAATGACCCCGGGTTCGATTACGAGCGACCTCCATGAGCGCAACATGTACGAGCCTGACGAGCGCAAGATTCCGCTGCCGTCGCCGTGGTACTTCCTGACCAACGGCCCACGCCGCGAAATTCCTGCGTTGCTCAAGAGTGTCACGCGGATCGAATCACTGGGCCCCGCCCGGCAACCCGGCTGGTGGGAACGCCAGGTCGAACTCCGGGAGACTCTGCGTCGTGAAATGGCATCGAGCTACTACTGCGGCCAGTTCTGGCTTGATGACCTACGGATCTTGTCCCTCGACGCAAAACGTCAGGCGAGTGTCAGGACCTTTGCCGCCGTTCTGGCCATTGAGCGTTACCGAATAACCGAGGGCCGCCTTCCGGGGAGCCTCCATGACCTTGTACCTGAGTACTTGCCCGAAGTCCCACTGGACCCCTTCGACGACCAGCCACTGCGCTATCTTCCACTCTCCCCAGGGCCGGGCTACATGGTTTACAGCGTCGGTGAGGATCTGAAAGACGAGCACGGGGCTTTGGACAAGGACGGGGACCCTATCGATCGAGGAATTGTGATCCAACGGTAACCCCCAATTACAGTTGACTCCCCCCAATTGCCGATTTATAGTTGGGACTGTTATGAACAAGGCCCTCGCCCTTATTCACGAGCACCGACTTGGCGGCTACCTTAGCCTGCTGGGTCTTACCGTCTGCTCTGGATAGGGTGCGGCCGCGAGCCGTTTAGCGTCGAACCAACGCCCTGTCCGGAGCCTCCGAGACAGGGTTTTTTGTTTTCGATCCTCAGAGATTTACCACGGAGGACACGGAGAGCACGGAG
>JADZET010000328.1 GCA_020850375.1 Phycisphaeraceae bacterium
CATACAACCATGCTTGGTAATGCTAGAATGAAGGTGGTGCTCAACAAATCAGGGCCAAGGGTTTGTGTTGCGCCAATCTGATTTCCTATTTCGCTACGTTTTTTACGGTTTCGCTCTGCGCACGACGGTTTGCCTTTTGATTGGTGGCGACCGTGGGAGTGGTTGCCCGTGTCCGCCAAGGACAGAGGCGGATTTTCACGCCGGGTCAGCGGGCTGGTTCGGGCGATCGACGGCGTGGGCCATCAGGTCCTCGAGCTCGACGAACTCCAGAGCGCTGACGTGGGTCGCGGCCAGGACGATCGGCGGGGCGACACCCGCGGCGAGGGCTTCCTGCCAGCGGCCGGCGCACAAGCACCACGGGTCGCCGGGTTTGAGGCCGGGGAAGTCCATCTCGGGCCGGGGCGTGGACAGGTCATTGCCGTGGGCCTTGGAGAAGGCCAGGAACTCGCGCGTGACCTTGGCGCAGACGACGTGCAGGCCGTCGTCACCGGGGCCGGTCCGGCAGCAACCGTCGCGGAAGAAGCCGGTCCGGGGGTTGAGGCTGCAGGCCTCGAGCGGACCGCCAAGGACATTTTTGCCCGAACGCATGAGGGATTCCCTTCGCAGGATGGCCACCGGGGACGACCGGTGTGCCGCATATCCTACGCAGGCAGGGAGAGGATGGGTCAAAAAAGGGCGGGCCGCGATTCAACGGGCGCCGCGGGGGGGCCGGCCCGTGCTAGTTGCAGGGCAGGCCGGACTCGTCCGCGCCGGCCGAGGTGTCGGCGATGCGGTAGCCGCAGTGGACCATGAAGGAGTCGACGTTGTTCTCGTAGGCGTTGGTGAAGATGTTGTCCTTGCCCTTGTCGGTCTTGATGTCGAGCATGGCGTTGTAGCCGCCGTCGCCGTAGTGGGTGAAAACCTCGAAGTGGTTGTCGAGGAAGGTGGCGGTGCCGTCATTCCAGGCGCAGCTTCCCTCCCACTTGGTCGAGTTGTGGATGCTGGTGGCGGTCAGGGGGTCCGGGGGGTTCGGTTCCTCGGCTGGGGGATTCGTGCCTTTTCCGATGTTGCGGTCGCAGACCATGATGGCCTTGTCGTTGAGCTGGGAGATGCCCCCCCACTCCTTGTACCGCCAGGCCCGGCCGTCCTTGCGGGGCCAGGGGTAGATCGACAGCAGGGCGTAGGAGTAGTTGAACTGGGTGACCTTGTTCTCGAACTTCTGGCCGGGCTCCCAGACAACGCGGTCGCCGGTGTTGTCCATGGGGCTGATGATGAACTCGGGTGAAACGAGCTTGGCCTTGAGCATGACGGCGTAGCGGCCCTGGACGGTCATGCCGTCGCCGCTGCTGTTGGTCGTGCCGTCACTGTTGGGGAGCTGGCCGCCCTTGCCGGTCAGGCCGGGCATGGCGTTGCCGTTGCTCGAGGCGAAGCCGCGCATGGCCTGGTGGATGCCGCGGACGCGGGAGGTGTTCTCCATCCGCCGGGCCTGCCGACGGGCGGTGCCCAGCGAGGGCAGCAGGATGCCGATCAGCAGCGCGATGATGGAGATGACCACGAGCATCTCAATGAGCGTGAAGGCGCGGCGGCGGGAGGGATGGGCAGGCATGACGTGACTCCGGGGGTGAGCAAGCGAGTGAGGATGAATCCGATGAAGACGGCGGACGCGAAAGACCACCCAACGAACGAGCAAGTCACGAGTCAGGTCGGCGGATCACTCATCAGATCATGAGAACGGGCCAGTGTGCGTCGAAACCGTGTCCATCACCATGATAGCTTGGGGGGTGGGAATGGGCGCCGTTTTTTCTTCCGGAGTGGGTGAATCCTAGAGCAGGCTGACAGGATCAACGTCGACGGCGGTGCGGGCGTCGGACTTGAGCAGGCGGTCGTTGCGGACGGCGGTGAGCAGCTTCTGGAGCGTCACGGCGTCGGGGGCCAGGAGCTGGATCTCCAGGCGGTGGTAGTCGGCCAGGCGGGCGATGGGGCAGGGCATCGGGCCGCGCAGGCGGGTGGCGTTGCAGAGCTGTTCGTTGGCCTGCGTCAGTGCGTCGGCGAGCTGCTGGGCGTGATCGGCGGCGCGTCCTGCGTCACGGTCGCGGACGACGATGCGGGCCAGGCGTGTGGCGGGGGGCAGGCCGACCTGCAGGCGCAGGGCGATCTCGCGCTCGGCGAAGGCCTTGTAGTCGTGCGCGGCGGCGAGGGTGATGGCCGGCTCGTGGGGGCTGAAGGTCTGCACGATCACCAGGCCCGGGTGCTCACTGCGCCCGGCCCGTCCAGAGACTTGGGCGACAAGCTGGAAGGTGCGCTCGGCGGCGCGGAAATCGGGCATGTGGATGGCCGTGTCGGCGCTGATGACGCCGACGAGCCGGACGTTGGGGAAGTCCAGGCCCTTGGCGATCATCTGCGTGCCGAGCAGGACGCGCAGCTCGCCGCGCCTGAAACTCTCGAGGCCGCGGTGATAGTCCTTGCCCGTCCGCATGGTGTCCGAGTCCATGCGGAGCATCGGCACGCCCTGAAACTTCCGCGCGATCTCCTCCTCGACGCGCTGGGTGCCGAGGCCGAAGACGGTGACCCGCCGGGCGCAGACGGGGCATTGCACGGGCAGGAGCTGCTCCGCGCCGCAGTGGTGACATCGCACCAGGCCGCCGGCGGGCAGCGCGCCGTGCTTGTGGTAGACCATCAGGGCGTCACAGTGGTCGCAGTTGAGCATCCAACCGCAGCGGTGATCGGGGCAGGCGATGTAGTTGGCGTAGCCGCGTCGATTCAAGAGCAGGATCGCCTGGCCGCCGTCGGCCAGCGTCTTGCGCAGGGCTTCCTCGAGCTGCGTGCTCAGCAGATGCACGCCGCGACGGAGCCGGCGGTCTTCCTGGAGATCGACGATGCGGACCTTGGGCAGCGCCTGGCCGGCGACGCGGTCAGGCAGCTCGTGGAGGTGATAGCCGCGGCCCTGCGGGTTCGTGGCGTTGAAGTAGGACTCGAGGCTGGGCGTGGCCGAGCCGAGGACGACGGGGATGCCAAGCATCTGGGCCCGGCGGACGGCGAGGTCGCGGCCGTGGTAGCGTGGGAGCTGGTCCTGCTTGTAGCTGGCGTCGTGCTCCTCGTCGACGACGATCAGGCGGAGGTTCGGCAGCGGGGCGAACACGGCCGAGCGGGCGCCGACGACGATGCTCGCCTGGCCCGTGCGGATGCGCCGCCACTGCTCGTGGCGGTGGCTGGCGCTCAGGCCCGAGTGCAGCACGGCCACGCGCTGGCCGAAGCGGGCGATGAAGCGGCTGACCGTCTGCGGCGTCAGGGCAATCTCGGGCACGAGGACGAGGGCGGAGGGGGTACGGGGTACGGGGTACGGGGTAGAGGACGTGGTGGATCCTTCACCGAGGGTTTCAGCCCCCGGCTTTGCCGGGGGGTACGATGAATCGCCCAACAAACGCTCGATCAGGCGCAGGTAAACTTCCGTCTTGCCCGAGCCGGTCACGCCGTGCAGCAGATGGACGGAAAATCCCTTGTCGAGGGCATCGGCGATACGCCGGCCCGCCTCTTCCTGGGCGGGAGTAAGCATCAGGGGTGCCGGCGCGGCAGGGATGTCCTTGGTCGGCTCGGCGTCCGTCTCCCAATGTCCGCCTGAGCCGTCGCGGTCGCCGCGCACCACGGCTCGCGGCGTGGCCAGCAGCAGGCCGCGATCCACCAGGGCGCTCAGCGACGACGTGCCCTTGGCCCCGGCGAGGTCGGCCAACTCGCGCAGCTCGATCCAGGGGTCGTCCGTGGCGTCGCGCTGACGCAGCACGTCCAGGGCGGCGCGTTGGAGCTTGGTGAGCTTGCGGGCGTCGGTCTTTGCCGGCGGGTCGGATGGGACATTCTCAGCCGTTTGCGGGTTGAGACGGACGAACAGGCGCGTCTTGCTCCCCGTGCCGTGCTTGACGGCGGCGGGCAGCATGGTGACGAGCACCATCCCCAGCGGGCAGCAGTAGTAGGCCGCCATCCAGCGGGCGAGCTCGATCAGGTCCGGTGTCAGCGACAGGCCTGCGGGATCGATGCGCCTGATCCCCTTGACGCGATGCAGCTTGTCGGCCGAAAGGTCCAGCGTCGCCGCGGTCTGCAGGACGTAACCGGGCACGACCTTGTCACCCTTGCCCAGCGGCACCCACACACGGTCACCAGCGACCACCCCCGGAAGGTCCGCCGGGACGCCGTAGGTCAGCCCTTGCGACGCCAAGTCGATGCCCTGCTCCGGGGCCACCAGCGCAAAACCCACCCACTTCGGGGTTTGAGCAGAGTCCTGCAGGGCGGCGGTCGATGAGTGGAAGAGGTCCGTCACAATGGGGGATTATAGGTGTTCTCGGCGTGATTCAGACTCGAAGACCTGCCAGCAACAGGATCAGGTGCCGACGAACCCCCGGTGTGCCATTCGCTTGCGCCTCGCGCCGGCGGGCCATGCGGTAAAGTGTCGGGCATGAGTCAGCGGCCCAAAGGCGAAGCCGACGCCACGCCGGCGATGAAGCAGTACCACCGCTTCAAGCAGCAGCACCCGGACTGCGTGCTGTTCTTCCGCATGGGC
>JADZET010000329.1 GCA_020850375.1 Phycisphaeraceae bacterium
CGAATCTGCTCTCGTCGGCGGTGGCGCAGGTGAGCTTCACCGCCATCGCCGCGCCCGAGCCGCGCTTCTTCCAGCTCCACGATCTGGTGACGATCATCATCAGCGAGTCAAGCCAGGCGGACTCCTCGGCCAAGCTCGACACCTCCAAGGAATCCAACATCGAAGGCGAGTTGTCGCAGCTGCCGGGCTTCGACCTGAGCAAGCTGCTGGATCTGCAGTTCACCCAGGCCGTCGGCGACAGCGGCCAGACGTCGCCGAAGGTCGCGCTCGAGTTCAAGAACGATTTCAAGGGCGATGGGAAGTACTCCCGCAAGGACAGCTTCACCGCCCGCATCACGGCCGAGGTGGTGGACGTCAAGCCCAACGGCAACATCGTGCTCGAGGCCCGCAAGTTCATCCAGACGGACAAGGAGACGCAGGAGATCGTCCTGACCGGCACCTGCCGGGCCGAGGACGTCCGGACGGACAACACGGTGCTGTCGACGCAGCTGTTCGATCTGCGGCTGGTCAAGAACAGCACCGGCGAGCTCAAGAAGACCTCCAAGAAGGGCTGGCTGACCAAGGTGTTCGACACGATCTTCAACTTCTAAGGCGCGACGCATGACGCTCGGGACGTTTGGCGGAAAGATCGGTTTGACGGCGGCGGTGATCGCCCTGGCGGTCGGGGCGTCGTCGTCCGTCCACGGCGTGCAGGTGCGCGACGTGGTGCGGATCAAGGGCGCCGAGTCGAGCAAGCTGGTGGGGATGGGGCTGGTCGTGGGTCTCAAGGGCACGGGCGACGGCGGAAAATTCCTGCCGGCGATGCGTCCCCTGGCGGCGGTGATCCAACGCCTGATGGACCCCAACGTCGTCGCCTCGGAGCTCAAGGACGCCAAGAACGTCGCCCTGGTGGCGCTCGAGGCGACGATCGGCTCCGGCGGCGTGCGTGAGGGCGACCGCGTGGACGTCTACGTCAGCGCCATCGGCTCGGCCAAGAGCCTCGAGGGCGGAAGGTTGTTCCTGATCCCCATGACCGGCCCTCTGCCGGACTCGCCGGTGTTCGCCTTTGCCTCCGGGCCGGTGACCATCGAGGACGCAATCACCCCGACCGTCGGCGTCATCAAGGACGGGGCGCAGCTGACCCGCGACGTCATGGCCCAGTACCTCAACGAGCTCGGGCAGATCACGCTGGTGATCAACAGCGAGTCGGCCGGCTGGACCGTGGCCCACGCCATCGCGGACCTGATCAACCACGAGCTCGACCCCGAGTCGCTTTCGATCGCCCAGGCCGCCGACCCCAAGAATGTCGTGGTGACCATGCCCATGTGGGAGCGGAACCGCCCGGCGGCATTCATCAGCCGGATCCTCCAGGGCTACCTCGACCTCTCGGCCGTCAACACCGGGGCGCGTGTGCTGATCAACGCCAAGACCCAGACCATCATCGTCGGGGCCGACGTGCAGATCTCCCCCGTGATCATCTCCCACAAGGGACTGACCATCACCACCATCACCCCGCAGCCCCCCCCAACCGAGCAGAACCCGGACGTGACCACCAGCGGATTCGTCCCGATCGACCCCGAGAATCGCGGCGGCACCAAGCTGCGTGAACTGCTCGACGCGCTCGAGCAGCTCAAGGTCCCGGCCTCCGAGCGCATCGAGATCGTCCGCGAGCTCAAACGCATCGGAAAGCTCCACGCCGAACTCATCACCGAATAACCCCCCCAGAAGTTGAGTCCGGTGCACACGAGATGCAGGATCAAGGCAGAAGCATGATGACAGCCCCGGTCGACAGCAAACTCAGCGTGGCCAGCCCGGCGTCGGGCGCCGCGGCGGTCTGGTCGGCCGCGAGCCGGGCCGATGACACGCGCTTCGAGCGGGAGCTCGCTTCGGCCCAGGGGAAAGTCAACGGCCGCAAGGGGCAGGCCCGCAAGGCCGCGGAGCAGCTCGTATCAACGGCCCTGGTGGTCCCGCTGCTCAAGCAGATGCGGCAGGACCCCTTCCGCACCGAGCTCTTCCACGGCGGGCAGGCGGAGGAGACCTTCGGCAGCCAGCTCGACCAGATCTTCGCCGACCGCACCGTCCAGGGGGCCAACTTCCCCCTGGTCAGCGCCATCGAGAAGCAACTCCTGACCCGGATGGAGCTGACGGCCCCCACGATGCCCAACCAGGTGAACATCCATGGATAAGACCGCCCTGACGAAGAAGCTCGACGAGCTCGAGAAGATCCTCGAGCAGCAGATCGCCCTGCACAAGATGCTCCTGATGGCCCTGGGGCGCAAGCACCAGGCGATCCGCCAGAGCAAGACGGCCGAGATGGAGGCCTGCTGCCTCCAGGAGAACCAGCACCTCCAGGCCATCGGCGAGGCCGAGAAGCAGCGCCAGACGCTCGTCGCGGAGCTGACGCTGGCGATGGACCCGCGGGCCTCGGCCCCCATGACCCTGCTGCAGCTGGCCGAACGCCAGGCCGAGCCATGGCGCACCCGACTGCTGATGCGGCGGCTGGAATTGCGTGAGCTGGCCGAGAAGACCCGCACCCAGTCGAGCATCGCCCGCAAGGCGGCCGAGTCGCTCCTGCGCCACGTGCAGGGCCTGATGCAGACCATCAGCCAGGCCGTCGGCGGCGGGGCGGTGTACGGCGCCAGCGGCGCGTTGCCGCAGCGATCCATGAAGCTGAGCACCTTCAGCACCACCGCGTAAGGACGACCACGGACCAAGATCTCTCTCGACGTCACGGACGACGCTCATGGGACTCAGCAGCGCACTACAGATCGGCCGCTCGGGACTTCTGGCCAGCCAGACCGCCCTGGAGGTCACCGGCCAGAACATCTCGAACCTGACCACGCGCGGGTATCACCGCCAGTCGGCCGTGCTGGCGGCGAGCGCGGCCGCGGCCACCGGCGCCAACGCCTTCATGGGCCGGGGCGTGCAGATCATCGAGATCCTGCGCCACGCCGACGACGCCCTGGCCAGCCGGCTGCGCTCGAGCGTGTCCGACCAGGCCCGCTCCTCCGTCCAGAGCGAGGTGCTCGCCCAGGTCCAGACGCTCGAGAACGCCCTGGACGACACCGGCAACAACCTCTCGGGCCAGCTCGACGCCTTCTTCGCCGCCTGGCAGAGCCTCCAGAGCAACCCGCAGAGCGCCGAGTATCGCCACCTGGTCGTCCTCGAGGGCCAGAACCTGGCGCTCGAGGCCCGCACGCTCCGCTCGAGCCTCGGCCAGGTGCAGGCACAGCTCGGCCAGCAGATCGACCAGGCCGCCGTGACGGTCAACGACCTCCTGAGTCAGCTCGGCACGCTCAACCAAGAGATCGCCGTCACCCAGGGATCGGCCAACCCCGGCGGCAACGGCCTGCGCGACCAGCGCGACCAGGTCCTCGGGCAGCTTGCCGAGTACCTGGACATCTCGACCGTCCAGCGGCCCAACGGGGCGGTGGACGTTTACGTCGGGTCGCAGCCGCTGGTCCTGGCCGGCCAGAGCCGCGGCGTGACCGTCGAGCGCGCCACCGTCAACGGTCAGCTCCAGCTCAAGCTCACCATCACCGCCGACCAGACCCAGATCCAGCCCAACTCCGGCAAGCTCGCCGGCCTGGTGCAGGGCTGGAACCAGGACGTCGGCGGCGCCATCAGCACCCTCGACACGCTGACCCGCCAGGTGGTCCTCCAGGTCAACAAGATTCACAGCCAGGGCAAGGGGCTGACGGGCTTTACGTCGGTGACGGGCAGCTACGCCGTGGCCGACGCCGCCGCGGCCCTGGGCAGCCAGGCGGCCGGGCTGGACTTCCCGCCCCAGAACGGCAGCTTCCGCATCACGGTTCGGCAGAAATCCACGGGGGCTGAGACCACGCAGGAGATCCCCGTGTCGCTCAACGGCACGGCCGGCGACACGACGCTCTCGAGCCTGGCGGCGAGCATCAACGCCATGCCCAACGTCTCGGCCTCGATCGGGTCGGACGGCCGGCTGACGATCACGGCCGGCGGCGGCGACTTCGAGGTCTACTTCAGCGACGACACCAGCGGCATCCTCGCGGGCCTGGGGATCAACACCTTCTTCACCGGCTCCTCGGCCCGGGACATCCAGGTCAATGACCTCTTGGTCTCGGACAAGAATTACCTCGCCGCCGCCGGGCGCGACCCCGTCAGCGGGGAGCTATCGAGCAACGGCAACGCCCAGACGATGGCGGCCCTGCGGGGGAACCCCCTCTCGGCCCTGGGCGGCGACACGCTCGGGTCGGCCTGGCAGCGCCACGTCACCGAGTACGGCAGCCGGCTCGACCAGGCCCAGCAGCAGCTCCAGGCCGACACGCTTGTCCAGCAGAACCTCGAGGCCCAGCAGTCGGCCATCTCCGGCGTCAACGCCGATGAGGAGGCCATCAACCTCATGACCTTCCAGACAACCTACCAGGCCAACGCCCGATTCCTGAACGTCGTCAACAGCATGATGGACACGCTGCTGAGCCTGCTCTAACACCGTCCGGCCCCGCGAGGCCCGCCCATGAACTCCATCAGCCTCCAGACCAACCGCACCTCGAGCCTCTCGAGCACCGACACCTTCCTGATCGGCCTGCGCCGCACCCAGCTCCAGCTCCAGCAGATCCAGGAGCAGGTCTCGAGCCAGAAGCGGGTGAGCACCGCCTCGGACGACCCCGGCGCCACCGGCTCGATCGTCTCGCTCCAGTCCCGCCAGCGCCAGCGAGACGCCGACAAGACCATGCTCACCAACGCCGGCGCCATGCTCGGCGTGATCGGCAATTCCCTGGGCACACTCAGCGGCGACCTGGTCCAGCGGGCGATCACCCTGGCCCTGCAGCAGAACGGCCTGACCGACCCCGAACGCACGGCCGCGTCCCAGGAGGTCGACTCGATCCTCCAGTCCGTGCTCCAGATCGCCAACGGCGACCACCTGGGCGTGTGGCTCTTCGGCGGCGACACCGACAACTCCATCGGCGACAAGCTCTTCGCCGAGACCACCGCCGGCGGCGTGCAGTACCTGGGGTCGACCAAGAACCTCAAGGTTCAGGCCGGCGTCGACGGGCTGATCGACCTGAACTCCAACGGCGTCGAGGCCTTCGGCACGCTCTCGCTGCGGGTCAAGGGCACCAAGGACCTCAACATCAGGCCCACCGCCCAGACGCGTCTGGATGATCTCAACGGCGCCCTGGACGAGGGCATCCGCCGCGGATCGTTCCTCATCAGCGTCGACGGCGCGGACGTCGAGGTCGACCTGACCGACGCCAACACGCTCGGTGACGTGGTCACGCGGGCCAACGCCGCCCTGGGCGCCGCCGGATCGCTGAGCATCTCCGCCTCAGGGCTGCAGGTCGTCGTCGCGCCCGGTCACACCGTGGCGATCAGCGACATCGGACAGCGGAACACCGCCGCCGACCTGGGCATCGTCATGGCGGACACCCCCGGCCCCGCGGTCACGCCCGCGTCCCCGGCGGACCTCGACCCCCGGCTCACCGCGTTGAGCACCCTGGCCAGCCTCGGCGCCACCGTCGACTGGACCAGCGGCCTGCGGATCAGCCAGGGCAGCACCACCAAGGTCGCCGACTTCTCCACAGCCGTGACGGTCCAGGACCTGATCACCGCCGTGGACCAACTGGACATGGGCGTGCGTCTGCGGATCAACGACGCGGGCACGGGCCTGGACCTGGTCAGCGCCGTCAGCGGGACGCGGCTGTCGATCGGTGAGAACGGCGGGACGACGGCCACGGACCTGGGGCTGCGGACGTTCGACCTGAGCACCAAGCTCTCGGACTTCCGCTACGGGGCGGGCGTCGAGGCCACGACCAGCTCGGCCAACGACTTCACGATTCAGCTTCACGACGGCCGGAGCTTCGAGGTCAAGGTGGGGGGATTGTCCACGGTCGAGGAAGTGATCGAGGCCATCAACTCCGCGGCCGGCGGGGCCGGGATCCTGCCGGCTGACTTCACGGCCGGGCTGGCGACGACCGGCAACGGCCTGACCCTGACGGACAACACGGTCGGCGGCGGCTCGCTCAAGGTCACCGCCATCGGCGACAGCTGGGCCGCGTCGGACCTGGGGATCCTCGCCGACGCCGGGCCGAGCACGATGATGACCGGGGCGGACGTCGCCAAGGTCCAGGTCGACAGCGTCTTCACCAACCTCCAGGCCCTCTACGACGCGCTGGAGAATAACGATCTGCGTGGCATCACGTTTGCTGGAGAGAAACTCCAGCAGAACCAGGATCAGTTGATCCAGGTCGCGGCGAGCGTCGGCGTTCGCCAACGGCAGGTCGAGGACCTGCTCTCGCGGAATCAGGACGTGGATGTCATGGAAAAACAGCACCTGAGCAATCTGCAGGACCTGGACCTGGCCGAGGCCATCATCCAGCTCTCGCAGCTAGAGATTCAGTACCAGGCGAGCCTCCAGATCGGCTCGACGTTGATGCAACAGACCTTGTTCGACTTCTTGCGCTAAGAGCGCAAGGTTTGCGCCGCAGGGCGACCCACGGCCGGTCGCCCGGGCCCGGCAGGAAGCCGCGGGATCAACGGAACGACCCGCACGAGCAACCAGGATGGACGGCCGCTAAGGACCTGATCATGCAGATCAACACCTCACGATTCGGCCAGGTGGAGATCGACGACCTGCGGGTCATCACCTTCTCCAAGGGGATCCTCGGGTTC
>JADZET010000330.1 GCA_020850375.1 Phycisphaeraceae bacterium
ACAGCCACTGGTTCCACGAGATCATCGAACGTGGCGGCAAGGTCGTCACGATCGTCCCTGAATATGGTCCGCCAGCCACGAAGTCCGACTACTGGATCCCGGTGCGTCCGGGCCTCTCGGACACGGCACTGCTCCTCGGGGTCGCTCGCGCGCTGATCGACCGCGGACTTTACGACGTGCCATTCGCCAAGCGGTTCACCGACCTGCCGCTACTCGTGCGGCTGGACACGCTCACGCGCCTGCGCGCCGATGAGGTATTCGCGAACTACAAGTCGGCGCTCGACCCCAAGGGCGTCAGCATGACCGTGCACGCCATGAAACCCGAGCAGGCGGCACAGATCGGGGACCGCGTGGTCTTCGATGCCGGTTCCAACAGCCTCAAGGCCGTGACGCGTGAGGACGTGGGCGACCACCTGGCCGAGCGCGGCATCGACCCCCGGTTGGAGTACCAGGGCACGGCCATTCTGAAGGATGGCAGCAAGGTCGAGGTCGCCACCGTGCTGAGCATGTACCGCGAGCACCTGAAGGACTACGACCTGGCAACGGTGGCCGAGATCAGCGGCGCGCCGCAGGACCTGATTGAGCGGCTCATCCAGGATATGGCCACAGTGAAGCCGATGGCGATCCACATCGGCGAGGGCGTCAACCACTACTTCCACGCCACCCTGCACAACCGCGCCGCCTACCTGCTGGCGATGCTAACCGGCAATATCGGCAAGTACGGCTCGGGCGTCTCAACATGGGCCGGGACCTACAAGGGTGGCATCTTCCACGCCGCGCCGTGGCACGGTCCCGGCGTGGGGGGATACGTCCACGAGGACCCCTTCAACCCCGTGATGGACCCGGCCGCGCCCTACACAGCGGAGACCACGCGCGAGTACTCACACGCCGAGGAGACCTCGTACTGGGGCTTTGGCGACCGGCCACTCGTGGTGGAGACACCGAAGGCGGGACGCAAGGTGTTCACCGGTGTTTCGCACATGCCCACGCCCACCAAGGTGTTCTGGTACAACAACGCCAACCTGATCAATCAAGCAAAGTGGGCGTACCACCTGGTCAAGAACGTGAACCCGAAGGTCGACCTGATCGTCGACCAGCAAATCGAGTGGACGGGCTCCACCGAGTTCGCCGACGTTAGCCTGCCGATCAGCTCCTGGCTGGAGACGGAGTCGTTGGAGATGGGTGGCTCCTGCTCCAATCCCTTCCTGCAGATCTGGAAGGGCGGCATACCGAAGCTGAACGATACTCGCGACGACATCGAAGCCTTCGCCAGCGTCGCCCGCGCCCTCGCAGAAACCACGGGTGAGCGCCGCTTCGCGGACTACTTCAGCTTTTCGAAGACACCCGAGGTGTACCTCGACCGCGTGCTGCGTGCGTCGTTCACGACGAAGGGGTACTCGGTTAAGGACATCATGGGTGGCAAGTACGGGGTGGCCGGTGGCGCCCTCTTCCAGTACCGCACCTACCCGCGCGTCCCGTTCACGGAGCAGGTCGAGGAGAGCATGCCCTTCTACACCGATACGGGCCGCCTCAATGCGTACTGCGACATTCCCGAGGCGATCGAGTACGGCGAGAACCTGATCGTCCACCGCGAGGCGGTTGAAGCGACGAAATACATGCCAAACGTGATCGTCTCCACCAGCCCCTACGTCCGGCCGACGGACTACGGCATCGCGCTGGACAGCGCGGACCCCGACCTGCGCGCCGTGCGCAACGTGAAGATGTCGTGGGCAGAGGTGAAGAAGACGGTCAATCCCCTTTGGCAGCAGGGCTTTCGCTTCCATTTCCTCACACCCAAGTCCCGCCACAGCACCCACTCATCCTGGTCGGTGACAGACTGGAACTGGATCTGGAACGGCAACTTCAGCGACGTGTACCGCAGCGACAAGCGGCTCGCGGGCATCGGCGATGTGCAGGTGCACATGAACCCGGAGGATGCGAAGGAGCTGGGCATCGCCAACGGCGACTACGTATGGATCGATGCCGACCCGGCAGACCGTCCGTACGTGGGTGCGAAGGAGAGCGACCCGTTCATGGCGGTGGCGCGGCTGATGGGCCGGGCGAACTATAACCCCGGCTTCCCCCGCGGCGTGACCATGGTGAAGCACGCCTATGCCATGTCCACACCGCGCACAGTGCGCGGAGCGGCCGAGCGCGCTGACGGGCGCGCCCTTTCGCAGGAGACCGGCTATCAGTCGAGCTTCCGCCACGGCAGCCAGCAGAGCGTGACGCGGGGCTGGGCACCGCCCATGCACCAGACGGACACGCTGTTCCACAAGAAGGGCGGTGGCATGGGCTTTGTGTTCGGCTGGGACGAAGACAACCACGCGGTAAACACAACTCCGAAGGAGACGCTCGTGCGCATCACGAAGGCGGAACCCGGGGGACCGGGCGGCGAGGGCGAATGGAAGCTCGGCGTCTCCGGCAGAGGCCCGGCGCTAGAGAACGACTTCATGAAGCGCTATCTGGCCGGTGACGTTGTGCGCATCAAGAACGCCTGAGGAGCGGCCGGCGGCGGCTCACGGCGCCGGGCTGGGTGAAGGCCTGCGCGAAGGAAAGAGAGGTGGTGTGGATGCCGAAGGTGTACAACTGGCAGCTCGGGCGGGAGATGGATTACCGCTTTGAAAACGGCCCCGCCAAGCGGCAGTTCGCGGCGGTGTTCAACATCAACCGCTGCATCGCCTGCCAGACCTGCAGCATGGCCTGCAAATCGACCTGGACCTTCTCGCCCGGCCAGGAGTTGATGTGGTGGAACAATGTCGAGACCAAGCCGTATGGGGGCTACCCGGCACACTGGGACACCAACATCCTCGAGCTCCAGGAGAAGGCGAACCCCGGCGGCCAGGTGTGGGACACGGGGACGAAGGACCCGGTCAAGGCGCCCTACGGCACGTTCGAAGGCAAGACCATCTTCGAAACCGCCGACGGCATCGAGAACATGGCCACCGGCTACCTTCCGCCCGAGGAGGACTGGAAGGCGCCGAATCTCCACGAAGACACGGCCACGGCTGCGCCCGCCGGCGGCGCCCAGCTGCCGGAGCACGAAGGCTGGTTCTTCTACCTTCAGCGGATCTGCAACCACTGCAGCTACCCGGCCTGTCTCGCTGCCTGTCCCCGCAACGCTATCTACAAGCGGCCCGAGGACGGCATCGTGCTGATCGACGAGGGCCGCTGCCGCGGCTACCGCAAGTGCGTAGAGGCCTGCCCGTATAAGAAGTCGATGTACCGGCCGAACACGCGCACCTCGGAGAAGTGCATCGCCTGCTACCCGCGCATCGAGGGTACCGACCCGCTAACCAACGGGCTGCCGATGGAGACACGATGCATGACAGCCTGCGTGGGTAAGATCCGGTTGCAGGGCCTCGTCCAGGTCGATGCGAACGGTGAGTGGCTGCAGGATCGCCAGAACCCATTGTACTACCTCGTGCACGTGGCGAAGGTCGCCCTACCTCTGTATCCGCAGTTTGGTACGCAGCCGAATGTCTACTACATCCCTCCGCGGTGGGTGCCGCGGCCGTACCTGCGGCAGATGTTTGGACCCGGCGTGGACGACGCGATCGAGGCATACGTCAACCCGAGCCGCGAAACGCTCGCCGTACTCCAGCTCTTCCGCATCACGCAGCAGATCATCTTCAGCTACAAGGTCGAGCCTGGCCCCAAAAGTCACGAGCTGACCGTCAACGGCAAGACGCGGGAGATCTTCAACGACACCGTGATCGGTTACGACAGCGAGGGCAAGGAGATCGTCCGGGTGAGCATCGACGAGCCGACGATCACCCGGCCCGGCCAGCTGAACTCGATCTGATCCGCTCCGCGTTCGCCCAGGAGGACGACATGGCCACTCCCGCAACTGAATCCATCCCGGGCGAGGAGTGGCAGACGGCCATCGCTCGCAGCGCCGTCTACCTCTTCCTCAGCCATGCCCTGGCCTACCCGGCCAATGAGCATCAGGCACTGCTACGCGCTCACCTTGCACCGGTGCTGGCAGAGATGGACAGTGGACCGCGCAGTACCGCCGCCCTGGCCGAATCACTGGCAGCCATGCAGGACGATCTCGAGATGCTGCAGGCCGCGCACGTTGCCATCTTCTCGCTCACCGTCTCCGCCGATTGCCCGGACTTCGAGACGGCGTACCTGCCAAACGACATCTTCCGCCAGGCCGACGTCATGGCCGACGCAGCTGGCTTCTATCGCGCGCAGGGGCTCGAAGTCGGGGGCCAGCAGTTCCAGCGCCCGGACTACCTCACGACCGAGATCGAGTTTATGGGCTTCCT
>JADZET010000331.1 GCA_020850375.1 Phycisphaeraceae bacterium
CTCCATAAGACAAGGTCCGGCCAGACCCAGCCGCTCGATCCACCAGACGGCCAGCGCCGGCCGGGGACCGGTGAGCGTCCACTGGATCTCCTGGCCGATGCGCTCGCGGCTGATCTGGCTCAGGCGTGAGGCGCGAGCGATGATCGCGCCGGCGGTCCGGGACTCGATCTGAAACCCCAGCCGTGCGGCGAATCGCACCGCCCGGAGCATGCGGAGGTAGTCCTCGCTGAACCGCGCTTCGGGGTCGCCGATGGCGCGGATCAGGCGACGGTGAAGATCGTTCACCCCCCCCACCCCGTCCTTGACCCTCTGGGCGGGATCGGGCTCGAGGGGGTCCTCGAACAGGCCGTTGATGGTGAAATCGCGCCGTCGGGCGTCCCGCTCGGCGTCGGCGAAGGCCACCTCGCTCGGGTGCCGGCCGTCGAGGTAGACGCCCTCGGTGCGGAAGGTAGCCACCTCGACCCAGTGCCTCTTGACGCGGACGAGGACCACGCCGAACGCCTGGCCGACGTACCGGCTGACCTTAAAGAGCGCCCGCACACGGTCGGGCGTGGCGTCGGTGGCCACGTCCCAGTCCTGCGGTGTGACGCCCAGCAGCTCGTCGCGCACGCACCCCCCCGCCAGGTAGGCCACGTGGCCCGCCCGCTGAAGGACCTCGACCACCGCGACGGCGGCGAGGCGACCGGGCTGAGCCGGGGACGGTTCCGGGGGCGGTTGCTGGGGGCGTTCCGGGGGCGACATGGCGGAGAGTTTACCTCACGCCCCCCTGGGGGCGGCCATCCCCCCCTCTCCCCCCCTACTCGCCGGCCGATTCTTGTCGGTCCGCCCCCGGCGGGCATCGCTCGGCCCCCTGCCCCGACGTCATATGCTAAAAATTAAGCACAAAGGGACACGGGATCGTGCCCGCGATCGGCCGTGGGCCGCGCGAACTCAGGCGGCCTTGGGCTGTTGCTTGGCGGGGGCGGGGTCGGCCGGGGGGACCAGGATGTGGAAGGTCGTGCCCTTGCCCGTCTCGGTGTCGAACCAGATGCGCCCCCCCGCCGCGTGGACGATGTCCCGGCAGATGCTCAGGCCCAGGCCCGTGCCGCGCGTCTCGTTGTCCGTATGGCCGTCGGCGCTGACGGTGCTCCCGACGGTGTCCGCCGCGATGCGTTGCGTGACGAACGGCTCAAAGATGCGGTCGCGGATGGCCTCGGGCACGCCCGGGCCGGTGTCGGCCACGTCGATCAGGACCTGTCGTGTGGGCGTCTGCTGGGCCCGGATCTCCAGGCTCCCGCCGCGAGGACGCATCACCTTGCGGGCGTTGAGCACCAGATTCAAGAGCACCTGCTGGAGGTTCAGAGGCGTGACGGCCACCTCCAGCTCCGGCACGTCGAGCGTGAGGCGGATGTTGTCCTTGCTTGGGTGTCGGCCCAGACACGAGAGCACGTCCTGCACGACCTGGGCGACGTTGGCACGCGGAACCTCATCGCCCTGGCTGACGAAACCGAGCACGGACGAGGAAATCTTGGCCGCCCTTTCGGCGCCGGACAGCGCCTTCTCGACAGCCTTGACCAGCAGGTCATGATCGCCCGGCGTCGCCAGGGCGAGCTGGGCGTAGCTGATGATGGGCGTGAGGATGTTGTTGAATTCGTGGGCGATGATGGTCGCCAGCGTTCCGAGCGTGGCCAGCCGGTGGGAATGGGTCAGGCCGTCGCGGACCTGCTGGAGCTGGGCCTCGACCTCCTCGAGGTGCTCGAGCACCCTCTCGAGTTGGTGCATGTCCAGGCCGGCGGGTGTCGGTGTCATGGCCATTGTGCTCTCCCATGCAGATATCGGCATGGTCGGAAGGCGGGCTTCACGTCGGGGGCGCTTCTGAGCAAGAAGTCATTTTGCGTTTCGCCTATTTAATTCTCCCCCTGCCGTGAGCGCCATTCATTGGATGGCATGAACAGCGATCGACATTGGAATGATCGTTGTTCCTTGTCTGCATGCGTTCCACGTGGAACATCGGCGTGCAGGTCAGGTGTGCGCAATAAGGTTCGTCGGCGTGGGGCGGGGGTGGTCCGAACCGCTGATTCATAACAGTCTCAGAATGGCGATCTGTCGATTCCGACAGGTTCCACGTGGAACACGCCCGCTGGCGAACGCCACGGAAGGGGGGTAGACTCTGCGACAACCACCCCGCATCACATCCAGACGGGCAAGGAGGTCCACACCATGAGCAGCACCAAGAAGCGCGCGCCTCGCTTGGGAAGGGGCCTTAGCAGCCTCATGGCCCACCCGGTCTCCGTGGTCCCACCGGCCGTGCCGGCGTCTTCACTGGGCGAAGAGAGCGAAGCGGCCCGTGTCGAGGCCGCACATGCCGAGACCCAGGTGCTCCCGGCGACCGAGCAAACGGCTAAGTCATCAGCCTCAGCCTTCTCGTCTACCATCACTGAGATGGCCGTGGGCAGGGGGGCAGACGTGTCTGGACGCGTTTTCTACGTCCCCATCGAGGCCATCACGCCCAATCCCCAGCAGCCCCGCGAACGCTTCGACACCACTGCTCTGGAGGGTCTGGCAGCCTCCATCAAGGCGGAGGGGCTCATCCAGCCCATCATCCTACGGCCTCTAAATCGACCAACCGACACGGCAGGGGGGCTATCCACAACCACGATCGAAGGTCCGGATGGCCACCCGGTCTACGAGCTGGTCGCGGGTGAAAGACGCTGGCGGGCGGCCAAGCTGGCGGGTCTGTCCGTCATTCCCGCCATCGTCAGACCGCTCTCGGACAGGCAGTCCGCCCAGTGGGCCTTGGTCGAGAACCTTCAGCGCCAGGATCTGAACCCCATCGAACGCGCCATGGCCTTCGAACGCCTGATCGCCCAGTTCGGCCTCAGCCACGAGGAGGTCGCGGACCAAGTCGGCGTCGAACGGCCAACTATAACTAATAGCTTACGATTACTTGCTATGGACTCCGCGGTCCAGGACATGATCCGTCAGGACCTACTCTCGGCCGGCCAAGCCAAGGCCATCGCGGCCGTCCCAGACCACGAGGTGCAGCGCCTCCTCGCCCAGCGAGCCGTGCGCGAGGCCTGGTCCGTCCGCCGGCTCGAGTCGCACGTCCGCGAGCATCTAGCCGGCTCATCCCAGCCCGCCGCCGACACCGCCGCGCCTGCTCGCACCACCGGCCCGCGGGCCAATCACCTGCGCGACCTCGAGGAGCAGATCAGCCAGCAGCTAGGCACCAAGGCCGCCCTGCGCGCCGGCCGGCGCAAGGGCACCGGCTCGCTGACCATCGACTTCTACTCTCTCGACCAGTTCGACGCCCTGATGCGCCGCATGGGCGTGCAGGTGAGTTAAGCGCGAGCCGAACGCACGGGTGCCGTGATGCGTGATCAGGTTCAGTCGTGGTCCATTCGTCAATCCAACGCTGAAAGAACGTCTCTGACGTTCGCGCAGCATCCTTCATCGAAACTCATCCGGAGACACGAATCATGATGCCCATCACCGGGAGCCGTGACACGCGTATGCAATACCGCCGGCTGCAGATGGCGGAGATCGAGTCGCGCTGGCCCGAGGAGATACGCCAACGCCCGCAGACCGACGAGGGTGACAACCGCGTCTACAGCATCTGGCGCAAGACGGTCCTGACGGGGCTGTTCGATCACCTGTGGATCTTCCTCGACCCCACGAAGGCCGCCGTGGACGTGGGGGCCTTGCTCGGCCAATACAGCCTGACGCTGGCGACATGTTCCACACGCTGCCTGTGCATCGAGCCCCTGGAGAACTACCGCTTCGTGGGCCGGATGCTGCCGCCGAACTGCATCCACCGCACGGTGGCCGCCGGTGAGCGACCAGGCCAGGCGATCATTCGCAGCCCGGAAATACCACCGGACGGGAGTGTGGATTTCGGCCTATCGAGCCTGGTGCGGCAGGACTGGCCCGCCGGCTACACCTTCCGCAGCCAACCGACGGAGGTGCGTCCCCTGGACGACATCATCCCCGAAGCGCTCGGTGACGAGCCGATCGGCTTTATCAAGATCGACGTGGAGGGATACGAACTGCCGGTCCTGCGTGGGGCGCGGGCGACGCTCGCCAAGCACCAGCCCGCCGTGCTGGTGGAGGTCGGCCAGGAGAATCTCCCTCAGGTCAAGGATTTCTTAGTCGGTCTTGGCTATCGCGGGCTCTTCTTCTTTCAGCGGCGGCTGTATGACCTGAGCCAGTTCCGCGCCGACATCCATTGCGCGCCAGAACACCTCTGGTCGCCTGAACGCCGGGATACGTACGACCCTGACATGATCGCGTCCGACCCGTTCTTTATTCCGGCCAGGTCATCGTGCTGATGGCGAGAGTGGCCCACTGCATAAACGCGAAGATGCGAAAAGCAAGATACTCACCACAGAGGACACGGAGATCACGGAGTCGAGCCAGGAGTAGGATTCAACCGGCTTAAGCTCTGCCTTCTCTCTCCGTGTCCTCTGTGCTCTCCGTGGTGAAATCGTCTTCTGCCTTACTCGACGACGATCTTCCGCGGGTTGAACGTCGCCTTGGGGTAGTGCAGGTTCATGCCCTTGAGCGTCTCGACGAGAACTTGCGCCACCAGCAGGTTGCGGAACCAGCGGTGCTCAGCCGGGACGACGTACCAGGGGGCGTGATCCGTCGAGCAACGGCGCAGGGCCTCCTCGTAGGCCTTCTTGTACTGGCCCCAGCGTTTGCGCTCTGCCAGGTCGTCGGGGTTGAATTTCCAGTGCTTTTTGGGGTCTTCGAGCCGCTTGAGCAGGCGCTCCTTCTGGTAGCCCTTGGAGATGTGCAGGAAGAACTTGACCACGCGCGTGCCATGGTCCTGCAGCAGAGCCTCGAACTCGTTGATCTGGTCGTAGCGATCCTTCCACACCTTCTTGGGGACGAGGTTCTTCACGCGGGCGATCAGCACGTCCTCGTAGTGCGAGCGGTTGAAGACGGCGATCATGCCCTTGGCCGGCGTGTGGGCGTGGATGCGCCAGAGAAAATCGTGGTCGAGCTCGGTGGCGGTGGGGGCCTTGAAGCTCGTGACGGTGCAGCCCTGCGGGTTGATCGGGCCCAGGACGTGGCGGATGGTCGAGTCCTTGCCGCCGCAGTCCATCGCCTGGAAGACCACCAGCAGGCTCCGCGTGTGATCAGCGTAGAGCTTCTCCTGCAGCTCATCGAGTTCGGAGATGAGCCTGGCGAAGCGCGGCACGGCCCGTTCCTCGGTGAGTTGGCCGTGGTCGCTCGGGCGATGGTCGGCGAGCTTGAAGCGCGAGCCGGCCTTGCTCCGGACGCGGTAGCGGTCAGTCTTGAGCATGGCGATCCTTTTCATCCGCGCAGAAGGGGAGAGAAGTGATGTTTCCCTAGCTTACGTCCTGAGCAAGGCTAAGTTTGTCTGTCTTCTCCAGATTGTCTTACCGCCCAACGGATCTTGTCCAGTTGGAAGTTTTGCCGGATGCTCGAAAGTGGCCGTCCAGCGATTGTGCGGTAGCGTTTATCAGATCTTTGGTGATTCGCCTGTGTTTTAGGAGTCTGTCAGGTTTTTCCTCACCATCGAGGGTATGAGGACTAGTAGAATCGCGTCCATCTCGCGATTCGCTCTCGTGTATTCGGGTTCCGGGTCTTCCGGGTCATCCTGGAGTTCCGGGGTTCCGGGGTTCTCCCGCCGTTCGGCGGTTCGGTGCGTGCCACGAGGTCCTGCATGACCGGCAGAGGCGTTGTTTGTTCCCGGAGGTTTTTGGGCGAGCGTCGGCCCACGACCCAAGCTGTGCTGCGCCGGCTTGTCGCGGCCGCGTGGGTCGGCGTCGTGGCTGGTGGGGCGTCTGGTCAATCCCTGCCGCGCGTGGCGGTGGAGGACGGCCAGTTCGTGCAGATCGAAGGTGAGTCGACCACGCCACTTTCGGGGGTTCCGGGGGGAGGTTATCGCGGGGCGAACTACATCCGTCTCTTCCCCGATCGAGCCTGGCACGCGACTTTCGCGCCGGCCTACTACGACGGCCAGCGAGCGGACGAAGCGCTCGCCGAGATGGCCAAGCACGGCATGAACGCGGTGCGCGTCTTCATCGACCATGAATCGCCGCAGGGCGTGGTGGCTGACCCCGCGACCAATCAACTCTCGACGCAGTACCTGGACAACTTCGCCGACTTCCTCAGCCGGGCGCGGAGCCACGGCGTGTACGTCATCCCCTCACTGGTCTATCTGGCCGCGACGTCGAGCAACCTCCAGGTGCTCTACACCCCCGAGCCGGGCCTGCAGGCGCAGAACATCTTCTACCTCGACCCCGGCGCCATCGCCGCCAAGGCGCAGTACGCAGCCGAGTTCGTGCAAGAGATCAAGAATCGTGATCCCGCCCTGCTCTCGACGGTCCTGGCCTACGAGCTCGAGAACGAGGCGAACATGCTCGACAACGCCTCGCCCTTCTCGCTGACCAGCGGGCTGGTGACCAACACCGCCAGCGGGCAGACCTACAACATGGCCCTGCCGGCCGACAAGCAGCGCATGGCGGACGACAACGCCATCGTCTGGGCCAACGCCTCCGTGGCCGCGATCAAGGGTGTGGACCCCGACGCGCTGGTCAGCGTCAACGTCTTCACTTATCAGGCTGTCGGGCGCACCGGCCCGGGGTTCACCAGCGGCTCATCCTTCGGCGACCATCGTTTCCCCGCGCGCCCGCTGGCGCTGCTCGACTCGACCATCGACTACCTTGACGTGCACTTCTATCCGTTCAACGACAACACGCTCACCGGCGACCTGACGAGCATCGAGTACCCTGCCGTCCTCGCCCAAGCCCAGGCCCAGGGCACGCCGCTGGTCAGCGGCGAGTTCGGGGCCTTTAAGAGCGCCTACCCCACGCTCGCCATCGCCGCTCGCAAGATGCGCCAGCACCTCGAGACGCTCGACGACAAGGGCTTCACCAGTCAGATGATCTGGACCTACGACACCGACGAGCAGGACTTCCTCTGGAACGCCCGCTCCGGCCGCGGCGAGCTCTTCCAGGCCATGATCGCCACCTATCGCAAGCTCGACCGCTCGACCGCGCCCGTCACCAGCGAGGATTTTCATGTACGGGCCGGCACGACGAGCCTGAACGATCAAGAGTCCGACTATGGCGGCGTGACGTGGCTCGCCGATGCGTCGTTGTCCCTGCACGACGTCGGCGACGATGGCATCCTCCAGCGCTCCGGATCGGGCACGGGCGTCGCGCTCGTCCCCTACAACCCCAGCGACAGCGGCGAGATCATCCGCCTGCACACGAGGTGTGCCTCGCCCGCCGGCACGCCCGACTGGGTTGGCGTCGGCCTGACGGATCAGCTCTCGACCGGCTCCGTCTTCTGGAACGACGGCTCGCTCTGGGCGCTCCTGCGCGGCAATGGCGGCGTCGAGGTCCACGTCGACGGCGTCTCGCAGACGCTCCTGAGCACCACCACGCCGACATCCGACTTCGTGGCCAACGGCTTTAATGACCTGGACCTGATCTACGACACCACGGCCAACCTCGTCTGGGTGCTGGTCAACGGCCGGCCCGTGCTCGAGGCCTACGACCTGGGCGCGACGGTGATCCCCGTGATCGGCGCGGGCCTGCACCTGTTCGCCGACAACTCGGTGGTCAGCGACTTCGACCTGCGACTGCTGCCGCTGTTCACGACGCTCGCGGGCGACTTCAACGGTGATCGCCGGATCGACGTTCAGGACATTAACCCGTTTGTCATAGCTCTGGTGGACATGGACGCCTACCTGGCCGCCTATCCCGGCCTCGAGGCCCGCTATCTCGATCTCAACGGCGACGGCCTGATCAACGTGCAGGACATCAACCCCTTCGTCGCCGCGCTGACAGCCGCCGGCGTGGCGGTCGAGGGGCTCACCATTCCCGAACCGGCGTCGGGCACAATGCTGCTCGTGGCGTCTGCCGCCCTGCACCGGTTGGCCAGCCGCCGGAGGAATCGGGTATAACCCACGGACTCGGATTGAACACCGCAGTGGCGCCCACGGCGCCCCTGAAACGCGGGGACAAACGGAGGTATCGGAGCGGGAGAAGGCTCAGGAGCGGGAGAAGATTCTCGGTGGACCCCGGCCGGCAACGGCCGGGGTTTTTTTTATGCTTGACGGGTATAAGAGCTCGTAACGTCCGTCAAGCAGCGCACATTCGTAAGCAGCTCCTGTGTCGGTGGTACTCCTCGCTGAGCCGGAGTGGCGTGCGATAGATCAAATACAATCCGGAGTTCGCTCTGGACACTCGGGTGCTAGTAGCATATGGCCAAAGGCGAAAAAAACGGCGTTCAGATTCAGGAATGCAGCCGTACCACGAAAGGGCCTGAAGGAGCAGACTTAGCAGGTCCAGAACCCAAAGGGGGCGACAAGCGATAGTCTGCCTTCTTAGCAACGCCAGCTTTTTGAAGAACTTGAAGTACGGCTTGGATCTGCACAAGCTTGTCCGCATCGACTGCAGGATTTGTCATCGCAATCTGCTTTGGATCGAGGACTGGCGTCATACCTGCGCCTTTCCTTTATTTCATTTTAGGCAGATGCCGTTCGTGTGGACAACACCGTACACACCGATCTTACCCATGTAATCGTCAAGGAACTGATGATACTCTTTAACTTGTCTGCTGAGTTCAGGATCAGCCCCGAAATCCTCGATCTTCAGGTTCAGATCTCGTTTTAGCACTTCCATCGAGATGGGCCGGCTATGTGAATGCCATAGTTGATGATCCACTAGCTTCTTTGCCACTTCGAGAGCTCGCTCTTCTCGCATCTCAGAAGTCACGTCGAGTTGACGTGTTTCCGTCTTGACCCAATCTTTGAATTTAAACTTGGCGAGCCATTCTTTCAGGAGAGTGTTCGAAAGCTCACAGGCCTCTTCGAAGCTGTGAAGCTCAGCCAAGTCCAATTGCTGTAGCAGAACCATTTCTGCGGTCGTAATCTCGCCATTGGCGGATCGCTCTTTAAGTCGTTTGAATTGAACGAGATATGAAAGTGCTGGCACCAATTTCCCGTTCCGTTCGATCTGCGGGTCAATTGGCCCGAGGCATGAGAAGTAATCCATCATGATCCGATCACCAGACATCGCAAAGACGGTGCCTGCAGACATGGCACGACTCGGAACAATCATCGTCACCTCGTCGTAGTGATGGCGAATCGTGTTCACCATCCGCTCCACAACCTCAATGATGCCACCGTCTGTGTCAAGAACAATCGCCAAGCCCTTCTTCAAATCACCGTTCAATCTGCGTTGCTCAATTGCCTGTCGAACAGCATCATCAAGACCGGAAAAGATCGGTCCGACAACTGCCATCACATCTTGATCAAGCTTCTTCTCGATCAGACCAGCCAGCCGGTCGAGCTGCTTCTCGACGAATGTGTTGACCCGGATTGCTTGATCAGAATCAGCCATATTCTTGCTCCGTTGCTGTAAATGTAACGGCGCTCTCTGCAATCCGCCAGCGTCCCCAGGGGGCGGAGAGCATGGAACGTGCGACTTTATGGAGACAAAACCATAGCGAGAATCACTGCTTATTCACTGGCACAGCCGAAGTCGGATCTTCCGTGGTCACTTGATCCCCAGTTGCCAAACTTCATTTCCCTCACTCCAGCCCCGCCGTCGCCGGCTGCTTGAACATCAAATTCATGTTCTGCACGGCCTGGCCCGAGGCGCCCTTGATCATGTTGTCGATGGCGCTGAAGGCCACCACCTTCCCGCCGACCAGCCGCACCGACAGGTCGCAGAAGTTCGTGTCGCGCACGTGCTTGACGTTGGGCAGGTCGTTGCGGATGCGGATGAACGGCTCATCCCCGTAGGCCTCTTCGTAGGCGTCGTAGAGATCTTCCTCGGTGAGGTTGTCGCGGGCCGGGTCGAGGTAGATCGACTCGAGGATGCCCCGGTCGATCGGCAGCAGGTGCGGGACGAAGAGCACCTGGGCCTGCTTGTCCGTGGCGGCGGCGAGGGTCTGCTCGATCTCCGGCTGGTGCCGGTGCGTGCCGACGTTGTAGGGCAGGAAGGACTCGTTCATCTCCGGGAAGTGATACTGAAGCGCGGCCCGCCGGCCGGCGCCGGTGATGCCCGAGGCGGCGTTGACGACGATGCCGGTTTCTTTGACCAGACCCTGGGCGAGCAGGGGGGCGATGGCCAGCGACGCGGCCGTGGGATAGCAGCCGGGGTTGGCCACCAGGTCCGCCTCGGGGATCTCCGGGCCGAAGAGCTCGGGCAGGCCGTAAACAGCGTCCTCGAGCCGGTCGGGGTCCTTGTGGGGGTGGCCGTAAACCTTCTCGTACATGATCGCGTCCGCCAGTCGGTAGTCGGCCGAGAGATCGATCACGCGCAGGCCCGCGTCGAGCAGGCCCGGCACGTGCTCCATCGCGGCCAAGTGCGGCACGCAGGTGAAGACGACCTCAGCCTCGGCGGCGATGGCCTTGGGGTCGATCGGCCTGCATTGCAACTCGCACCGGCCCATGAGCTGGGGGAATTCCTCGGCGATGTTCGGCAGCTCGCCGCGCTGGCTGGCCAGATAGGTGATCTGGGCTGAGGGATGCCGCAGCAGGATCTGGATCAGATACAGCCCGGTGTAGCTCGTCGGGCCCAGGATGGCGACGGGAATGGTCATGGGGGTATTTTGCGCGGCTGATGAAGGAAAGCAAAAAGGGACGGATTGGGCGTCAGGAATTAGTAGCCGGGGAGAAAGATAGAAGAGACTCGGTCAACCCGGCGCATATGACGGGCGGGAGTGCCATTTTGGCATTCTCGCCATCACTATTAATTTCTTAAAATATTGGTTTAACACAAGTTATGTTTTCTTGTCTGGTGCGCCTCTTGCCCATAATCACGGCGGGAGTCACAAGCCCACCCAGGCATGAAGCAGAACCCATTGAGAAGGAGGACAAACCATGCTTCCTACTTTGCGACGGAATCGTTGGAGCAACCCGTTTGATGTGATGCACCAGGACCTTGACCGCATGTTGCAGAGCTGGTGGGGGGGTGAGGAGGCCAACGGCGAGGGTGTGTTGGGCGCCTACCCCGTGGACATCCGCGAGGACGCCGAGCACCTCTACGTTGAGGCCGAGATGCCCGGCTTCAAGCGCGACGAGGTGCAGGTGACGCTCGAGAACGGCGTGCTGACCATCCAGGGCCAGCGCAAGGTCGAGGAGACCAAGGGTGACTCGCACCTGCGTGAGCGGCGGTTCACCCGCGTGGCACGCAGCTTCACCCTGCCGAACACGGTCGATGAGGGCAAGGTCGACGCCAAGCTCGACAACGGCGTGCTGCACCTGACGCTGAGCAAGCGTGAGGAGGTCAAGCCGCGCAAGATCGAGGTCAAGTAACCCCCCGGAAGTGGACTACGGCAGACGAGCCCCGCTAGGTCTGGCGGTGAAGAACGCACAGTGACCAACCACGCCCCGGCTTGTCCGGGGCTTTCTTATGCGCCGGATCCGCCGTCGCCACCTTCCGCGGGTGGAAGTGGGGGTGGCGCGGGCGCGGCCATGACCTTGTCCACGCGCGTGCCGTCCATGTCCACGACTTCCAGCCTCCAATTCCGCCAGACGGTGTGCTGGCCCTCGCTGGGCACGTGCCCGAGCTGGGCCATGACCAGGCCCGCGACGGTGCTGACGTCCGGCAGGGGCTCGTCGGTGTCGGGGATCTCGAGCGTGGCCATCATCTCGTGCAGGGGCAGTCGGCCGTCGACCAGCCAGCTCCCGTCCTCGCGCCGCACGGCCTTGGGTTTGGGCTCCTCGCCCTGACGGCTGACGTCGCCGAGCAGCACCGAGACCACGTCGTTGAGCGTCAAGAGGCCCAGCACGCCGCCGTACTCATCGACGACCACGGCCACGTGGTTGCGCGTGGCCTGGAACTGGTCCAGGAGCTTGAGCGCGGGCATGGAGCGGGGGATGTAGAGCGGCTGGCGGGCGACGTCGGCGACCTTGAAGTCGCGCCCGGCGATCAGGCCGTGCGAGATCAGGTCGCGCACGTGCACGACGCCGAGGATGCGGTCGAGGTCGCCCTGGCAGACGGGGAAGTGCGAGTGCGGGCTGGTGCCGACGAGCAGGCGCACCTCCTGGGCGGACAGCGAGTCATTGATCCAGACGATGTCCGAGCGCGGGACCATCAGGTCGCGGACGGTCAGATCGCCGACGCGCAGGACGCGCTGGAGCAGCCGGTGCTCCTGCGGGGTGAACACGCCCGTCGAGGCCGCGCGGGAGACCAGGGACTTGACGTCCTCTTCCGAGACGTCGTCGTGCCTGGCCGTGGGCACGCGCAGGACGGCAAGGGCGGACTCGGTCGACCAGGTGAGGAATCTTACGGCCGGCCCGGCGATCAGGGAGAGGAACGTCAGCGGGCCGGCGATGGTCGCGGCCACGCGCTCGGGGTAGGCCAGGGCGATGCGCTTGGGGATCAGCTCGCCGAGGACCAGGGAGAAGTAGGTCACGATCAGCACGACGACGATCAGGGCCAGGTCGTCGCTGTAGCCCTCGAGCCCGGGCACGCGATCGAAGAGGGGTTGGATGAAGCCCGAGAGCTGTTTCTCGCCGAACGCGCCGGCGGAGATGCCGATGAGCGTGATGCCCACCTGCACGGTCGAGAGGAAGCGTGTGGGTTGTCGCGCCAGGGCCAGGACGGCGGCGGCGCCCTGCCGGCCGCGCTGGGCGGCGTGCTGGAGGCGGGCCTGTCGGCTGGTCATGACCGCCAGCTCCGACATGGCGAAGACGGCGTTGACCAGCATCAGGATCAGAAGGATCAGGATGGCGGTGAGCATGCCATCCATGATAAGTCATCGGGACGCCCGGCCGTCACCGGTGATGTGCCCAGGGGTCAGTCGCCGAAGGTCGTGCCCAGGTCGCGGGCGACCTGCATCAGGGGGTGGTCGAGCTTGACCAGGCGCTGCTTGTTGGCCACGTCGAGCAGGTCAATGTCGGCCACGCTGCGGCCCTTCATGAC
>JADZET010000332.1 GCA_020850375.1 Phycisphaeraceae bacterium
AAGACTTGCATCAATGACGGCTTCACCAGCGTGATGATCGACGGCTCGCATCACCCCTTCGAGGAAAACATCAAGGTCACCGCCGAGGCGGTCAAGGTCTCGCACGCCGCGGGCGTGGTCGTCGAGGCGGAGCTGGGCATGCTCGGCGGCATCGAGGAGGACGTCGTGGGCCTCTCGGCCGAGGAGTATGAGAAGAACATCCAGAAGTTCCTGACCGACCCGCAGCAGGCCAAGGACTTCGCCAAGCGGACGGGCATCGACTCGCTGGCGGTGGCCATCGGCACCAGCCACGGGGCGTACAAGTTCAAGCACGAGGCCAAGCTGGCCTTCGACCGGGTCGAGGAGATCATGAAGACCTGCCCGGGCCTGCCCCTGGTGATGCACGGATCGAGCTCGGTGCCGCAGGAGTTCATCGACCTGGTCAACAAGTACGGCGGGGCGATGCCCAACGCCAAGGGCGTGCCCGAAGACCAGATCGCCATGGCCGTCCGCAAGTACGGCGTGTGCAAGGTGAACATCGACACGGACCTGCGTCTGGCCCTGACGGCCAAGATCCGCGAGGTGTTCGCCACCAAGCCCGCCGAGTTCGACCCCCGCAATTACCTCGGCCCGGGCCGCACCGCCATCATCGAGATGGTCAAGCGCAAGCTCCACGTGCTCAACAGCGCCGGTAAGGCCGACGTCGTGGTCAAGCAGTGGCAGAAGCTCGGCTCGCCCATGCCCGGGTACTACGGCAAGAAGGCGGCGGGGTGCTGCTAAGACGCGGATTGTCTCGGCCGAACGTTGAAGTCCCCCTCAGCCCCGCATGGCAATGCGGGGCTGTTTTTTGTACCCTCCCGGTTGTAGAAGCATGTCCACCGCATCCCCCGCATCCCGTGACCGCTCGACATCGCTGGCCATCCTTTTCGCCCTGCTGATCGCGGGGTTCTATGTCTTTCTGACCACCGGGGCGGAGCTGTGGGATCGGGACGAGCCGCGCTTCGCCCGGGCGGCGGTCGAGATGGTCCGGACGGGCGACTACCTCGTGCCGCGTTTTAACGGGCAGCTCCGGCCGGACAAGCCGGCGATGATCTACTGGCTGATGTCCGTGCCGGTCCGTGTGCTTGGGGCGACGGAGGTGGCGGTGCGGTTGCCCTCGGCGCTGGCCACGGGGATCGCGGCGTTTCTGACGTTCCTGATCGGTCGGCGTCTGTACAACCCGCGTGTGGGGTTGTGGGCGATGCTGATCCTGCCGTCGTCGCTGTTGATGCTCTACATGGGCGGGGCGGCCACGGCCGACGCGGTGCTGCTGGCGTGGATCACCGCGTCGATCGGGTGTTTCGTCTTGGCCGTGACGGGCGAGGCGCGGTGGTGGCATTGGGTGCTGCTGACGCTGACGATGGGCGGGGCGCAATTGACCAAGGGGCCGGTGGGGTTGGCTGTGCCGCTCTTGACGATTCTCGCGGCGCTGCTGCTCGGGCGTGCGAGGGACGGGCGAGGCGCCGTGGTGTCACTGGGCCGGGCCGGGGGGTGGTGGCTCAGCCTTGCGGTGTTGCTGAGCGTGGGGATCTTCGCGGCGTGGGGCATGCCTGCGGACCTGGCCACGGGGGGGCAGTTCGCCAGGCTGGCGCTGGGCAAGCATGTCTTGCAGCGGATGATCCAGCCGATGGAGGGGCACGGCGGGTCGAATGTGCTGATCTACCTGGCCACGCTGCCGGTGTACCTGATCGTGATCCTGGTGGGTTTTTTCCCGTGGATCGGCATGCTCTTGTCTTCGCCCTTGTTCAAGCGAGAGGGGCAGACCGCCGGGCAGCAGCGGGCTCGCGTCATCCTGCTGGCGTGGATTGTCCCGGCGCTGGTGCTGATGAGCCTGGTGGTGACCAAGCTGCCGCACTACATCCTGCCGGTCTTTCCGGCGCTGGCCGTCGCTTCGGCGGCGGCGATCGACAGGCTCATCCGTGATCCCGGGGCGCGGGCGTCGCGGTTGGGCACGTACGTCACCTTCATCCAGGCCGACGTGATGATCCTGGGCATGGTCGTCGGCCCCTGGCTGCTGCATGACAAGCGGCTGGCCTTGTCGATTCTTCCGGGGGCGATCGGGCTGCTGCTGGCGATGCTCGGGGCGTGGTACTGGCGGAAGCGCAACGTGACGCGGGCGGGGGTGCACCTGATCGCGGCGGGGGTGCTGCTGTTCGCGTGTCTGGCCGTGTTCTTCTTCCCCGTGCTCGACACTCGCCTGAAGGTCTCCAAGACGCTCGCCCGCGTCGTCGAGGTGCATCGACTGACGGACCTGTCGATCAGCGCGGCGGGGTACGAGGAGCCGAGTCTGGCGTTCTACCTGGATCAGCCGGTGGATCGTCCGCTGACGTTTTTGCCGCGCACGGGTGGGGCGATCGCGGCGTGGATGGGGGCGCCGGGGCCGGCCCTGCTCATCACCACGCGGGCGCTGCTGCGGAGCGCGCCCCCGCCGCCGGCCGACGTCCCGATCGTCGAGATCTGGTCCCGGCCGACGATCATGTACGCCAAGGGCGTGCCGGTGGAGGTGGTGCTGCTGTGGCGCGGCGGGTCACCGCCCTGAGCGCGGGTGGGGCGGTCCACATCGACTTGGCTTAGAATCCCGGCATGGCAGACCTCTCCTCACTCTTCCCGGACGAACAGGAAGCACTGGCCCGGCCCGCCGAGAAATCCGTTGTGCCGGGTGGGGCGATGCGACCCGCGCTGGCGGGGTTGCTGATGATGCTGGCGATGGCCGGCCTGATCATCTCCAGTGTCCTGGCCGTGCAGTCGTGGATGCAGATCGACCTGCCCGGCTGCGCGATGAACGGGCCCGGCTGCGGGCAGGTGCTCGGCACGGGCTGGTCGAGGTGGTTCGGCGTGCCGGTGAGCGTGATGGCGACGGGGCTCTACGCGCTGCTGCTGGTGCTGCTGCTGGTTCAGCGTGCATCCTCCTCGGCGTTTGTGGCTGTGCGCGTCTGGTTCGTGCTGCTGGTCGGGGGGGCGGCGCTGTGCGGGGCGGCGATCTGGTTCATCGGGCTGCAGGTTTTCGTCGTCGGCCAGTTGTGCAAGTGGTGCATGGCGGCGCACCTCGTGGGGCTGACGTTCGGGCATGTGATCTACTTCGCGGCGCCGGTCAGTTTGCGGGGGGATTCGCCGGACCGGCCCCTGCGTCCGTTCACGCCGGCGGCGATCGGCCTGGCGTTCGTGGCGCTGATCGCGGGCGGGCAGTTGATCGGTGCGTCGGACGAGTCGGAGCCGACCGAGATTCGCGGCGACGTGGTCCCGGCGGTTGTGCCGCGATCCGGCGGGCCGGGGCTGCTGCGCGTGCTGGCGAATGATCAGTGGCTGAACCTCGCGGCCACGACGGATCCGGTCGACCTCGGGCCGCCGGTCGTGGGCTTGTCGGCAGGCACGACACAGCCGTCGGGCGGAGCGGCCGACGAGCTGGCCGGCATGACCGTCGTGATGTTCTTCGACTACACCTGCGCCCACTGCCGGCGGATCCACGGCTACTTCGAGGACGTGATGCGTCGGCACCCGGGCATGCGGATGGTCGAGCTGGTCATCCCGCGCGACGCCGACTGCAACCCGCGCGTGGACCCGACCATGCAGCCCCCGGAGGCGGAGCACGCCTGCGAACTGGCCCGGCTGAGCCTGGCGGCGTGGAGGGCGGATCCCGCTCGTTACCCGGAGGTGTCACGGCTGCTCTGGGGCTACAAAAAGTTCGTCACGCCCGACGCCGCCCGGCAGGCCGTGGCGGAGGTCATCGGCGATCGGAGCCTCGCCCGCGCCCTGGCTGATCCGTGGGTCAATGAGCGTCTGGTCGACAATCAGCGCCTGGTCTTGGAGATGACCGACAGGGCGATCCTGCCGATCTTCGCCTTCCCACACCATCTGACCGTCGGCGCGCCCAAGGACGAGGTGGGGTTCAAGGCCATCCTCGACGCGCAGCGGACGGCGTCACATGCGACCGCCCCTGCGCCCTAAGGAACCGTCTCCGTCCCGACGAAAAAACTCTCGGTGCCGCTGGAGATACGGCGCCGAGAGCTGGAAGAAGGAACGTGTGAGGGCTTCGCCGTCGAACGTCATCGGGTCGCGGATCGGCGGGGGATGATCCATCCCGCCAGTGCCAGGATCACCAGGGACCAAGAGGCCGGCTCGGGGATCTGCATCAGCCAGGGACGCGCGTAGGCCTCGACACCGCCGGGGCCGTCGGGGTCGAACATGCCCCGGCCGACGATCCAGCCGTTGTCGGTGATCTCCAAGGCCGACGTGAGCAGCCAGCCGCTGGTGGGGTCGATCAGAGTATTCAGGTCGATCGGCATGCCGTCGGTCCCCCAGACCACCGCGCGGTATCCGGTCATCATGGAGCTCCACAAGTATCGCTCGACCTTGCCGACGATCAGCCCATCGGCGTTGATGTCGTAGGCATAGCTCGAGATGTAGGGATCGTCTGGTCCTCGGATTCCGAAATGACCCAGCTCGGTGACAGCTGTGCCAGCGGCATTCCACCGCACGGCCCGATCGCCGTCGTGTGTGTCATAGTTAATGAACCCGATCGTGACACCAGTGCTGTTGACGGCCACGGCCTCGCCGCTGAACTCCCCTTCGGGGTCGCCGGGGAGTGAGGGCAGACGCGTCACATGGCCCTGGGCGTCCCATCGGGCGGGCACGAAGTTCTGCCACTGACCGGTGTCCGAGAGCATCAGGCATCGGCCCACGATGACGTTGGAGTCGTTGATGGCGTAGGGGTCCGAGAGGAAGTAGCCCATGTATTGGTCGAGAGCATCAAGGGGCGTGGGGGTCACGCTACCGGCATCCCAACGCACACCGCCGTAGCCCAGCTGCTGCCCCTGGTCGTTCCACACGTAGGAGATGCCCGCGGCCGTGCCGTTGTTGTTGACGACGCGCGCGTTGGCGTAGGCACGGCCCGACGGACTGGTCTGCAGTGGGTCCAGCACGACAGCGGTCTGGCCGCCGTTCTCCCAGCGGATGGCCCAGGTGCCCAGGTCATTCGTCTTGGTCATGCCTCCGACGATGACGCCCTGGCTGTTGATGTCGTGCGGCGTGGCCGAGATCATGTCGGCTGTGGACGAGAGTGGGTTGGCAGCGCCGGAGGCGCTCCATTGCACGAAGAGATGGGCCGGGATGTTGTCAATCGTGCCCGCGACCGTGCCGTGGATGTTCATGGCCTGGGCGGTTGTAGAGCCGCCGAGCGACTCGAGCACGACGCCCGGGCTGCCGGCGGCGTCCCATCGCACAGTGGAATCGCCGACGTGCGTGCCGCCCGAGTCATACTGGCGGACGTTGGCCACCGCGACGCCGTCGCCGACGTGGGGCGACAGGCCGTCGGCCGGCCCGCCATAGACCTGCAGGTAGGCGCCGGCCGGCGCTGCAACACTCAGGATCCCGATCGTCACCAGCAGCATCATCGCCCGAAGCATGTTTGATGAATACATATGAGTTCTCCAGGGCAATACCATCGCCGGCCCGCGACGCGCGGGAGGATCGATGGCGTGGGATCTACGGGATGTGGAACGTTGCCATGTACGTTGTACATGGTTCGGCTGCACAGTCAAGAAAAATATTTTGTTTTGATAGCGCTGGCTGAGTGTGGAAAAACCCCGTGTCATATCCAGTGGCCGACTGCTAAAACAGGATCACGGCGACGCTTCCCGCTTAGGCGATGCGAATCATGCAGTGTCTGGTTTGGCCTAGGGCTTGGGCACCCGCTGGCCCTGGGGGTCGACGCGCGGATGCCGCGTGGCCTCGTCGAGCTGGGCCTGCATGTGGGAGCCGGTGAAATGCTCGAGTGTTTCGGCCGGCGCGTGCAGGTGGTCGATCGGCAGCGACAGATGATCGCGGAGGTATGTCTCCCACAGGCGATGTGAACGCACCAGTGAGCGACCTTCCGCCAGGCCGATCGGTGTGAGCAGGTAGCCGGCGGCCTCGGAGGTGATCCGGCCGGATTTTCTCAGCCGCCACATGCACAGCGCGGCCGTCATGCCCCCAATCCCCACGGCCCGGCTGATCTCGCGCACGCCCACGCTGGCGGGGATTGGCACGTTCGTCGACACGGCCTTCTCGTGCAGTTCGCGCACACGGTAGAGCACGCCCAGGACGTCCTGCATGACGATCCGCAGCGACATCCTCGTCCGCCGCAGCCAGCGGGCGACGAGGCCCTGGCTCGGGGAGAAGACCACGGCGGTGGCGAAGAGCAGGCCGGCGGTGGCGGCCATCATGCCGGTGGTGCTGGTGTCGGCGTAGCCAAACCAGCGAGGGAGGCTGACGGCTGAGAGGTGACCCAGGACGCCGGACAGCACGGCGATCACCAGGCTCAGCAGGACCATCACGCCCAGGCGGTCGGTCAGGAGGTAGGCGGTGGCGGGGGGGACGATGAGCATGGCGATGACGATGATCGAGCCGACGCTCTCGAAGCTGGCGACGGTGGTGACGGCGGTGAGGGTCATCAGCAGGTACTGCATGGCGCTGGTGGAGATGCCGAGCGAGTCGGCTAGGGCGGGGTCGAAGGAAGTGAGGCGCAGCTCCTTGAAGAAGACCGCCACGAGCGTGAGGTTGGCCAGGAAGACGGCGGCGAGAATGACCACCGCGCGCGGGATGAGCCAGGGGCCGATCGACCAGAGGTCGCCCGGCGTGGCCTCGAGGGATCCGTAAAGGACGCAGGAGGGGTCGAGGTCGATCTTGTCGGCGGCGCGTACGATCATCACCAGGCCCAGGGCGAAGAGGCTCGTGAAGACGACGCCCATCGCCGCGCTCTCGTCGACGCGGCCGAGTTTATGAATGCCCTGCGTTAGCACGGCCGTCAGCACGCCGACGATCGCGGCCCCGAGGAACATCCAGACGCTGTCGCGGCTCTGGCTGATCAGGAATGCCGCGGCGATCCCGGGCAGGACGGCGTGACTGATGGCGTCGCCCATCATCGACATCTTGCGAAGGACGAGGAAGTTGCCCACCAGGGCGCAGGACATGGCGCAGAGCACGCCCGCGGCGATGATCCAGCCGTCGAGCTCCCACATCCAGACGAAGGGGGTGTTCATGCCCGCCTCGCTTGCGCCAGCTCGCGCGAGATTGACATCTGGCGGAGCACGCGCGGGAGGATGCCGCGCGCGGGTCCGAGGAACATGCTCAGCACGAAGAGGCCCGCGGCGGTCAGGACGATCACCGCGCCGGCGGGCATCTTGGGCCACAGGGCGCTGATCATCGCGCCGAGGTAGCCCGCGGCCGCGCCCAGACCGCCGGCCGTCGCGGCCATGACGCTCAGTCGGTTCGTCCAAAATCGCGCGGCCGCGCTGGGAATGACCAGGAGGGCGATGATCAGGATCAGGCCCACGGCCTGGAGGCCGATGACCGTCAATCCCATCGCCATCGTCATCAACAGGACGTCGAGCTTTCGCACGGGCCAGCCCTGGCTGGCGGCGAAGTCGGCGTCGAAGCAGAGCAGGGCGAGCTCCTTGCGGAACAGGCCGCAGACGAGGGCAATGACGGCGGCCGCGCCGGCGATGAGGTAGGCGTCGCTGCTGAGCATCGAGGCGGTCTTGCCGTAGATGAAGGACTCGAGGCCGGCCGCGTGACCCGTCGGGGTCTTCTGCACGATGCCCAGCAGAGCGACGCCGAGGCCGAAGAAGACCGAGAGCACGATGCCCAGGGCTGCGTCTTCCTTGAGGCGCGTCAGCTCGCGGATCACCAGCACGGCGCCCAGGCCGATCGTTCCCGTCACCGCCGCGCCGGTCAAGAGCAGCGGCAGTGATTTGCCCTGGAATCCCAGGGCTTCGCCGACGAGGAACGCGCCGGCGATGCCGGGCAGCGTCGCGTGGGCCAGGGCGTCACCCAGCAGGGCGCGCTTGCGCAGGAGGAGGAACGATCCGACGACGCCCGCGGTCAGGCCCAGCAGGGAGGTGCCGATGGCCACCACGCGTGTGTTGTGGTCGTGCAGGAAGAGCACGCGCGACCA
>JADZET010000333.1 GCA_020850375.1 Phycisphaeraceae bacterium
GCGTCAGCAGTGAAAACCCCGCCGTGGCTGTGCCCGACGAGGCCTGGAGCGCCCGCAACATCCCCGACGCGGCGTTCCCGCTGCGCGTGCCGGTGACGCTGCACCCGGGCCAGACCACGATCACCGCTGACCTGGTCGTGTACTACTGCGAAGCGGTGAAGGAGAGCCTTTGTCTGGTCAAGCCTCTGCGGGTGACGGTTCCGCTGCGTGTCAGCAGCGATGGCGCTTCGGCGGGCCGGCCGGTGATCGATGCGACCGTCGACCTGAGCGTCATGCCCGAGATCAGCCGTTGAGACAGGGCTCTACCAGCCCCAGAACCACCCGAGGTAGCGAAAGATCCCCCAGAAACGATTGCCCAGCAGTGAGGCCAGCAAACCGGGGACAAGCCCGATCCCCGCGGCGTATAGAGCGGCCTGTGCGGGCGAACTCAGGTCCAGCCATATCCAGAAGAACGCCGGCAGGAATCCGACGGCGAACCCACAGACGAATCGGACCAAGGCTTCGAAACCGTTCCGCGGCAGATCATCCATGCATCGTTCTCCGGACGAGTCATCGATTGATCGATCGGCACGTCGTCACCCCCCTACCACCACATCGACGGGCCTGGAGAGGGTTGTCGCGCCGTCGGGCCAAGCGGCACGGCAGGTCAGGTCAAAGATGCCCTCCAACGTCGGCTCCCATGCGAGGCGCCAGACCGGGCCGGCGGTGCAAGCCACGAGGAAGTTGTTGGCCAGCAGTTCGATCTGTCTGGGCTGGGCGGTGACGCCGACTTCGACGATGACCCTCTGGCCGCGTGGCAGGCGGGCGCCGTCGGTCGGGTAGGTGATAACGATCTGCCGCAGGGCGCCGAGGTCGGGTGCGGCCTGATCGTGATCGAGATTCTCGCCGGGGCGGGTCAGGCGGGCGAGTTCAGCGTAGACGTCGGGGTCGTCGGACGGGCCGTCGAACTCGAAAGGTATGTTCTGATTCTTCCTGCTGTGCATGAACCCCCACGACGCACCACCGGCCACGCAGACCCGCGCCGCCGCGGCCCCGGCTGGGCCGATCTTGTCGTCCTCGTTGCAGATCACCGGTTTGCCCCACGTCTTGGCCTGGGTGATCCGGTCGGGATAATCCGCAAGGGCCGTGTTGTTGAGGTGGATCAGGAGAAAATCGCAGGCGCGGGTGATGGTGGCGTCCGCCATGCCGTCGCCCATGCCGCTCGTGGAGACCAGCAGGCTCGGGGCGGTCTTCCGGGCCAGCTCGATCAGTTCCACCTGCCCCTGCGCGGACGTGAGCCAATCGCCGTCACGCCACCCCCGGTAGCCGCCATGGGCTAGTTCATTGGAGATCTCGAGCACAACATTGGTCAGGCCGTGATCGCGGACCCACGCGGCGGTGTTGCGCACGGCGGCGAGGAGTGAAGTTCTTCCCGTCAGGGCCTGGCGCTGCCGTTGGTAGAAGCAGGAGAGGATCACCACCGCCCCGGCCACGTCGCACGCTTGGACTGCGGCCAGGACGCGGGCCATGTAGCCGTCGAGCAGCGAGCCGTCCGGACCATAGGCTGAGTTGATCGCCCCCTCGTAACCCGGCGCTCCGCCCTGAAGGCTCAGCGTGAACGCCCGCACGCCCGAGGCGACGTACCGCGGGATGGCAGCCACAAATGCCCGCGTGTTCTTCCGGGGGTCGAATCCCGCAGGCAGATTCACCGCCGCGGGGCCGCGATCCTCGAAGACGCTGTTGACCATCCGCACGTTGGGGAGCAGACCCTCGGCCGGACTGCCCGAACAGGTTGCCCGGCCGTTGATCAGCCAGCGCGTGCCGTGCATCGTCACCAACGTCTTGCCGGTCATCTCACCTGATCCCTCCGCGTCACACCCTCTGATGAGTCTTCCCCCGAAGTGGCCGACGCTGACGGCCCATCGCATCGTAACCTCATCGGATCGGAGGTTGGCGTGGTCACTTGGATGCCACCGGCGTGAGCAGGCCGAGACGCCAGGTGTAGGCTCCGTAGCCCTTGTTGGCCTTGTCGCGTTCGAGCATGCCCTGGAAGAGGAATTGGAGGTGGTTGGGGTCCACCGTCAGCGTCTGGTCGTTGCTCTGGCGGATCAGCTCACCGTGGCTGATGTTGTCCGTCCAGGCCTCGACGCCCGCGGCCGGGCGGATGTTGGCGAAGCCGGCGAAGGGATGTTCCTCCGTGTCAGCCAGCGGGGTCCAGGGGCCATCGAGCCGGTCGGCGAGGTAGGCCTTGTAGTGCCGGCGGTGGTCCTGCTCGACGATCGTCAGGTATTGGTTGAGGCCGGCCAGGCGGTAGGTGTGGCTGGCCTCGTAGATCACGGCCTGTAGCGCCAATTCGCAGTGGCCGAACCCGCGAGGAAAATCCTCGAGCTTTGTCCACATCCGCCAGAGCTTGCCGTTGAGGCTGGTGAAGAAGAAGTAGGCCCGCTGATCGTCGCAGATGATCCAGTAGTCCAGGCCGCCCTCCACGCGAGGATCGCTCTCGCCGCCGTCGAGGATCGGCCGGGCGGGGGTCCAGGAGGTGGGGTCGGACAGGTCCGTCGTCGTGGAATACGCGACCATCATCATCTTCCGCGGTGAATTCCCGGTGGCCACCTGGTAGACGAGGTACCAGAGCTTCTGCGGCTGAAAGTAGAACACCTGCGGGGCGCAGTAGTAACGGCTGTCGCTGATGGGCAGGACGGTCACCTTGGCCTGGGCCATGTCTTCCCAGCGGATGAAGGAGCAATAGGCCGTGACGGTCCGGTCCGGCTGCTTGAGTGTGAAGAAGGTGTGCCACCGTCCGTCGTGGTAGACGATGCTGGGGTCCTTGGGGATCTCGCCCTCCTTGAGTCCGCCGACACCCGCGGCCATCAGCGGCCGGGAATACTCCCACAGGGCGGGGGCCTGGAAAAAGCCGGAGTCTGCGCCACGTTCGCTGGGTGATGATTCTTGTGCCATGGCGATGCTCCCCATGATCCAATGGATGGCGACCAGCCCTGCCACTGTAACGATCACCATTGCTCTACCCGTCAACACCATGTGTTCAACAATCAACTGAGCATCCCGCCAGGCGCAGCGACGACACCGTCACGCGAACACTCCGGAGAGTCTGATGCCTGGGCTCCTCGAAGGGGATCAACGGATGCACTGCGGCTTGAAGTTCGCCAGCGAGACGGTGAACTTGGGCTCGACGCCGTCGGGAGACTCGATCATGGCGTTGTCCTCGTGGGACTGCAGCGCGATGGTGTAGGTGTCGCCGGGCTTGAGGCGCTTCTCCCGCCAGGTCTCGCTGCCGCGGTTCCATTCGATGATCAGCACGTCGCCGGAGATGACGGTGATCTGCCCGCCGTTGGCCCAGGGGCCCATGTAGGGGTAGAGCATCCGGCCGTCGGCCAGGGCGTGGACGGTGCGGGACTGGTCCTTCGCCCGCGCGTTGCACTCGTAGGCCGCCCAGCGCGGCCAGGCGATGACCGAGCCGGTCCAGGGCGCGCGGTAGAAGCCGGGCTGATTGCAGATCCAGCGGGCCTCGATCGACGAGACGGGGTTGCAGGTCATCGGGTCCGTGCCGGGGGGAAGAGGCGCTTCGTAGCTGTGCGGGGTGGACGGGGTGGACATGATCGCGATACTCCGGTTGAAGGTGGCGCTATTTTCCGGCGGGCGATGCTTCAGGTCAAAAACGTCATTTTCCCTCGCTGTACAATCCTCCTCACGTCGGCCCGCCTGTTCAGGTACCTCCCTCGCGTCAGCCTCGACGAAGATTCCGCCAGCGAACCAACTCAAAGGCGCCCTCACCATGCCGCGACCCAACATCCTCTGGTTTTGTGCCGATCACATGCGAGCCGACGCCCTGGGCTGCTACGGCAACCGGCTGACGCGCACGCCCAACATCGATCGCCTGGCGGCCGGCGGCGTGGTCTTTGACCGATGCTTCTCGCAGAGCCCCATCTGCACGCCCAGCCGCGTCAGCTTTCTGACCGGCCGGTATCCCCGCACGGCTCGTTGCGCTCAGAACGGCCAGGCCATCCCCGCCGACGAGGTGCTCGTGACCAAGCTGCTGGCTGATGCCGGTTACACCTGCGGGCTCTCCGGCAAGCTGCACATCTCGCCCTGTCAGCCCATCGCCTGCCCCATCAGCGAGCGACGGATCGACGACGGGTACACCGCGTTCCATTGGTCGCACCACCCCTTCCCCGACTGGCCGGGCAATGAGTACATCCGCTGGCTCAAGGAGAAGGGCGTCACGCCGCCCAAGAGTTTTCAGCAGGATTCGCCCTACCAGGGCCCAACGCAGGCACACCCCCCCTTCCGGGACTCACGCTATGTCTACGAGGGCACGCCGGAGGAGCTGCACCCGACGACGTGGTGCGCCGAGAAAGCAGCCCGCTTCATCGAGGGTGCGGCCGGTTTCGATCGGCCGTGGCTCTTCTCCATCAACACCTTCGACCCGCACCCGCCCTTCGATCCGCCGCTGGCCTATCTCGAGCGATACCTCGACAGGCTCGACGAGATCCCGCTGCCGAACTACGTGCCGGGCGAGCTGGAGAACAAGCCGATCTATCAGCAGCGCGTCTTCACCGCCCCGATGGGCCTGGGCCTGCACGCCGTGGACCGGATGACCGCCGACGAGCACCGCCTGGCCCGCGCGGCCTATTACGCGATGGTGGACCTGATCGACGCCGGGATCGGCCGGATCCTCGCCGCCCTCGAGCGGACGGGGCAACTGGCCAACACGATCGTGATCGTCATGTCCGACCACGGCCACCCCCTGGCCGACCATGGCACCCCCAACATCGGGCCATATTTCTACGAGCCGGCCGTGCGCGTGCCGCTGATCGTCTCCGGCCCCGGCCACGTCGAGGGCGGCCGGCGGAGCGACGCAATGGTGGAGCTGATGGACCTCGCCCCGACGCTGCTCGAGGCCGCGGACCTGCCCCGCGCCCCGGGCATGCAGGCCCAGTCGCTCTGGCCGCTGCTCAAGGGCCGGCCGCTCCCGCAGCCGTTGCACGACGACGTCTTCTGCGAGTACTACGCCCGCGACCTCCGCACCGGCAACCGCACGCACGCGACCATGCTCCGCACCGAACAGCACAAGCTCGTCGCCGCCCACAGCCACAACACCGGCGAGCTCTACGACCTGGAGGCTGACCCCAACGAGACCTTTAACCGCTGGGACGATCCGGCGTATCAGCCCGTGAAGGTGGCGATGCTGAGCCGCCTGTGCGACCGGCTGGCGGGGGCCATCGACCCCCTGCCGCCGCGCCAAGCGTATTGGTGAGAGCCGACGCACTGCTTCGCCAGTCAACATCAGCCACCGGCCAGGTACACTCGCTCGCGGTTGTCCTGCACCAGTTTCAGTCAATCGGTCGAGTACTCAACGGGTGGACTCAACTCACATGTTCGCATCTACAATCGCGCCTCGCCTGAGCAACCTCGAAAGGAGTCCCCCCAACGCCGTGCTCCTGCCCACTCCTGACGACCCGTCAAGCACGATGATTATCACGGAGAATTTCTCGTGATGGCGGCAGGACTTTCGTGGTGGGATGGTGATCATGGAGTGCCAGTAGGTTGAGCGGTTGGGAGGTTGCCCAACTGTGCAACGAGTTGGCGGAGCTCAGCGAGCGCCTGATCGGATTCGGCGGGATCCGTAAGGCGGCGCTTCATCGAGTCGTTGATCAATTTTCGGCCGGCATGGGCGTTGACCGCCCGGATGCCGTACTGGCGGCACATATCCATGCCCATCTGAGTGTTTGGGCGGGTCCAGTACAGCTCAAATCGTGGGTCACGCAGGAGGTCGATCAAGAACTGTCGCTTCTGTGGTGTCAAAGGAGCCTGAGACAAGGCTTGGAGGATGCCCTGCGCAACCCTGTTGGATTGATCGTCGTTGCGGGTGGCGAACGCTACGTCCTTTAGGAAAGTGGCATTCTTCGGCAAGCCCACGCGAGCCATCTCCATGGCGCAGTATTCGCGGACAAACACGTGAGCCTCGCTGAGCACCGCCTGTTGAAGGAAACCGTCTCGCGTGTCGGGGTCATCAGGCGTGCCCCCTGAAGCAGGAGGAAGCAGGCGTGAAATCCCGATGATCATGCCGGCCTGGCCTGACCACCAGAGGTTGTCATGCTCTCTCTTTAGCGCCCCGCGGAGTCGCGGAACATCGGATGGCTGAAACAGAACGATCGCCCACATCCCCAGCCGCTCGGCCAGCAAATTGTACATGCCCCGCTCCCCGTCGTCCCATGGCACGTCAGGCCACATGTCCTTGCGGTCCAGCAGGTCGAGCAAGCGATCGGACGACACCCGCAGGTCCGGCGGATCGGGCCAGAATTGGCTCTCTGACCCTGTAATCGGGGAGCCCCCAGCGTGATCGCTGACGGTGAGCAATCGCACCTTGGCCTCGACCTCTGGAGGACGCCGGCGAAGCTCGGCCGCAATGGTCCTGTGAACCTCGGCACGAGCCGCGATCTTCAGTGCTTCCTGGCGAGCAATGTATCGCTCCCATGTCTCATCCGGGCGTTGATAGAGGCGTGGCCAACTGGTCGAGATATCGGCTTCGTTCAGTTCGCGTTCCAGACGCTGCTGCCAATACCACAGGCTACCCCGCGCGTCGCTGTTGACCTTCCACCACTCCCCAAGGGCGACCTGATTGTCGAACCGTTCGCCGGTCATCAATCCCAGAGCTCGCCGGGCACACTGTGCCACACTTTCCTTGTGCCAACTCCGCGTCAGCACCAGTCTGTCCGCCGCGGCAGTGGGTCCTCCGCCCCAATCCAGCTCCCTTGCGCTCCGCGACATGTTGTACCCAAGGAATGGTGAGGCGGCTGCTGCATCGTCAAGTAGCCGTCCGAGCCGCGCGACATCCTCCGGCTGGTGCAGCGTGGCCAGCGCTTCTGCGGCCATGGCTCGCATCTCAGGATTCCCATGTTCCAAGAGGCCACGCAATCCCGCCGCATCACTCAGTCTCGGCCAATCCTGTGGAATGAGCACCTGTCGGCATCGAAGATCCCTGTGGGCGTAGAACCAAGCCCACGGGCGGGCCTCGGCGTACTTCGCGAGGTGACTCTCGCGCGGGAACCGTGTGGCCTGTTCACCGTCCCGGGAGCCGTCATCTAACCTCATCATGGCGGCGGCCCGCTTCAGTTCCTCCGTGTCGGGTTCCTCCGCCTTGCCGGCCAACTCTCTGCTCAGGTCGATTGCCGCCTGAAGCCGCGGACGTGCGCGCGCCATGGCATCCCGCAATGCCGCGGAAGCAGACGCGGTGGTGGGCTCGGAGGCATCTTCCGTCGCCTCCTGCGTGAGCGTACCTTCTCGATTAGTCTGGTTGTCATCTCCCGCCCAAGTGACAGGAACACCCACCAGAAGCCCCAATCCAAAGATCAGGTACCTGCTCATCGTGTCCTCCCGCGTTGGTTCTGACTGACGTGCCTCTGATCAAGATAGCGGATGCTGAGATCTGATTATAGCACCCCTCAACTCAACCGGCGGGCGCACGAGACAAGGCGAACAACCAGAGGGTAGAAAGGAGACCGGGATAGAGCGATCCTGCTGCTAGGCGGCGTCAAGGCACAACTCAAGATCCCGCCCCTGAGTCTGCTTTCTCCTCGCTTCTGCTCTATTGAAAAAAGCCGACGCACGTCGGCTTTGTCAATCGGGGTGACAGGATTTGAACCTGCGGCCTCTTCGTCCCGAACGAAGCGCTCTACCAAACTGAGCTACACCCCGTCGTCAAGATGTCGGCCCGCCGCCCGGGAGGCTGGGGGCCATCGAAGCCGGGAATTCTAGCCGATCCCCCCCGTCAACGCGAATCGGCCATCTGCCCCTGCCACGCCGCTTTTCGAGCCCCTTACCCGCCGTCCGTAACTCCGGCCCCGCCTCGCCCCCTCTGCTCTTTCAACTCTCTACTCTCTCCCGCCCCCCGCCGCTTCCTCGGGCTCGATGTGGGCGGTGACGTTGGCCTTCTCCAGGGCCAGCTCGATGGCGTGCTCGATCCGGCTGGCCAGGGCGTGGCCGTCACGGACGGTCATGTCACCGCGGACTTGCAGGTGCACGTCCACCCAGTGGAACGCGCCGCTGTGGCGGTGGCGGAGCTTGTGGTAGCCCTGGATGGACGTGGAGGCGATCTCCTTGTCCAGGATGTCGCGGATCATCTGGTCGTCCCTGGGGTCGACGCGGTCCATCAGGCCGTCGATGGCCTGGGCCAGCAGTCGGCCGCCGGTCCAGAGGATCACCGCCGCCATGGCCAGGGCCACCACCGGGTCGAGCCACTGCCAGCCGGTCAGGCGGACCGCGCCCAGGCCGCAGAGCACGCCGGCGGTGGAAGCGAAGTCTGTTAAGAGGTGCTTGCCGTCGGCCCGCAGCGGCTCGTTGGCGTAGCGCCGGCCCATCCACATCGCGTAGAGGGCGAGCCCCAGCGTCAGCAACGTCACCCCGCCGAGCATCGTCAGGCCCAGGTCGAGACGCGGCAGCGGTTCGAGGTTGAAGAATCGCTTGATGGCTTCGTAGGCGATGACCAGCGCGGCCAGCAGCACCAGGCCGCCCTCGAAGCCGACGGCGAGGGACTCAGCCTTGCCGTGCCCGTAGGGGTGGCTGGGGTCGGCCGGGCGATTCGAGACGTGGATGGAGTAGAGCATCACCGCGGCCGCGGCGACGTTGATGATCGACTCGAGCGCGTCCGAGAGCACCGCCACCGACTGCGTCAGGCCAAAGACCGTGAACTTGAGCGCCGTGATGGCCAGGCCGGCCCAGAGCACACGACGGCCCACGCTCAGCACCTGCGAGAACTGCGGGTCCGCCTGCGGCTCAGGCATGACGTGCTCCACCGCAACATGAACCGGACACGGGACGTGATCGAAAGACAGATCACCTAAAACCGCGATCGCCTAATCAAAGAGCCCACCGTGGCGCGGGTGGGCCCTTTGTGACAGAACGATCCAATAACGGGTACTTATACCGCCAGGTCGCGTCCGGTCAAGAGGCGGTAGGCCTCA